>NZ_WJID01000140.1:0-1807 GCF_010994055.1 Gracilibacillus thailandensis
CTCCCTCTATATAATTCAAATATCGTTAATATACTCTTGTTTTCTTCGAATTTCTAAAACACCATCTTCTTGCTTCATGGGATACACTACCAGTTATTGTTTCTTGTGAAAGAATTTTACTTATAGGCATCCATCCTAACGACCAAATTGGATATATTTGGTGCGCACACAAGGATGACCATGCTTCTTCCTCTCCACCTTAAATGTGGTCGCTCACCCTCCCATGTCTCTCCGGTTGAATGCCACAAATTCCTTCGTCCTGCGTATCCACATGATGGAGGTCGGATATGCTCCTTTACTGGGTCTAAGGCCCGAATGGAAAAAATAAGCTCCGACTCTGCATTGTTGGTGTTTGTCTCATTTCTTTAGATACCAATGTACATATCCTAACGATTTCTTTTCATAAGCCTTTTTTGTTAAGGGTTTTAAGCAATTCCTTGTAATAGTTTATTTCCATCAAATGTACATTGACGTTGACCAATGACAAATAAAACACGTATTAATTTTCCACATAAAGCGATCAAAGATTGTTGTTTTTTCAAAGGGCGTTCTTTTCGTTTGGTGTAATAATCATGTAAGGCCTGAAACGTTGGGTTGTGTGCGACAAGTGGGCGTACCGCCATATATAATAGCTTTCGTAATTTACTACGTCCCCGTTTCGTGATCTTGGTTTGCCCTTTGTGTTTCCCAGAACTGTGTTCTTTTAAGGAGTATCCTGCCATATTGATCACCTGTTGTGGGTGACGATACTTTTTAATGTCTCCTACTTCGGCATAAAAACCAGCGACAGTCATGGAGCCAATACCCTTGATCGCTATCATTTCTTCTGCTCCTGGTATTTCTTGTACCAGTTCTTCCAAATCCTCTTCCATCATTTCTAATTGTTGTTGATGTAAGGCATATTGGTCTAATAAATGGTGTAATTCTCTTTTAGCGAAGCGTAGACCTTCTTGTACGCCAATGCTTTTGTTTGCTTTATCCACTAGCTTTTGTGCCCGTTTTATTCCTACTCCAGCTTTCACTTCTGTTTTCCACTGGGCAAGCACTTCCTCTGCCGTTAACGCTACTAAATCAGTTGGAAATGGAAAACAACGCAAACTACACATCGCTGCTTTTCCCTCCCAATCTTTAAACACATCGAAAAACTCTGGGAAATACCGCTGGAGATTATTTTGAATACGACCTTCTATGATCATCAGCTGTTTCGATAGTTGATCTCTTACTTTGACGCCTTCTCTTAGCTCGGCATAAATACCTTCTAAGAGGTTAGGTACGGAGTATCTCCCATCTTTGATCAGCTGTGCGATCACCTTTGCGTCCTTTGTGTCATTTTTCGTTGGTGAATTATCATCCAATTCTTTGGACTTTTTTACATGCATCGGATTAACGATTACAAAATCATAGCTTCTATCTTTCAGGTAATAAGCTAAGCTTAACCAATAGTGACCGGTTGGTTCTACACCAAAGATGACATGTTTTTTGCCCTGTGCTTTCTGATGTTTTCCCACCCATTCTAATAATGTTTCAAAACCATGTTCTCGATTTTCAAAGACCATTCGTTTTCCAAACTCTACGCCTCGATCATCCTGTGCTCTTGCCACGTGTTTTTCCTTAGCAATGTCAATGCCTACAATTAATGTTGATGGTGTGATTTGCGAAATTTTTTCGTTTTGCGTATAATTCATTTTGAGTCCTCCTTGGGTATTAATTAAGGGTCCTTTTTCGTTGCAACGATTGGACACCTCGTATCATACCAAGGGGGCTTTTTTTATTCAAACCTCAAATTTCTTCATAACAGGAATGCTCC
>NZ_WJID01000141.1:0-1785 GCF_010994055.1 Gracilibacillus thailandensis
ACAGGCAGAGCCTGTGGTTTTAAAAGACGTAATAAAAAAGGATAAAAACCCGTGATAAGGTTTTTATCCTTTTTCTTAATTATTATAATGGACCGGGGATCCTGGTCCTAGGTCTATTCCTAATAGTATCCACGCGATTAACATTAACGTCCAAATGACAAAGAAAAAGATGGAATACGGGAACATGGTTGAAATGAGGGTACCCATTCCCATTTTCTTATCATATTTTTGTGCATAAGCGATAATTAAAGCAAAGTATGTCATTAATGGCGAAATAATATTTGTTGACGAGTCCGCAATACGATATGCCATCTGTGTCAATTCCGGAGAATAGCCGAACTGCATCATAATTGGAACAAATATAGGTGCCATCATTGCCCATTTTGCTGTCGCACTTCCAATAAAAATATTGATAATACCAGCAATAATGATGAAAACAATCAATAATGGAATACCAGTTAAACTAATACTGTCTAAAAATTCTGCACCATACACACCAATTAACATACCTAAGTTAGATTCATCGAAAAATGCCACAAACTGACCAGCTGCAAAGGACAGAACAATGAACAGTCCCATTGTTCCCATTGAATCTGATAGGTGGTTAGCAACATCTTTATCATTTTTAACATTCTTCGTTACAATCCCGTATACAACACCTGGTATAAAAAACAGAATAAAAATAATCGGCACCAATGAACTCATAAATGGTGAAATGATAATAGCTCCATCTTCACCGCGTAATGGCGCATTTTCAGGAACAATTAAAAAGGATACGGCGATTAAGCTAATTAATAATGATAATGCAGCATATGCTAAACCTTTTTTCTCAACCTTTGTTAAGTCAGTTGCTTCTTCTTTATAGGAACCTGTATAAGCACCTAGCCTTGGCTCTACTAGCTTTTCAGTTACAAATGTACCTACTAATGTTAGCAGAAATACTGATACAATTGTAAAGTAATAATTCATTAAAATATTCATGGTTTCAGCATAAGCCTCATCTGTTGTTGCCGCTATCGTCATTTCACCTAGTAATGGCTCCAATGCAGTTGGGACAAGGTTGGCACTGAAACCTGCTGACACACCAGCAAAGGCAGCAGCAAGACCTGCTAGTGGATGACGACCTAACGCAGCAAAAAGTACTGCACCTAGCGGAGGCAAGACAACATATCCTGCATCTGTCGCCATGCTAGACATAATCCCCGCAAACACTAAACCTGCTGTAATTAATGGCTTCGGTAATGCTAAAACAAATGCACGCAACCCAGCACTAATTAATCCAGTACGTTCTGCTAAACCAATCCCAAGCATCGTGACAAGAACAACCCCAAGTGGAGCAAAGTTAATGAAATTATCTACCATACTTGTAAAGATATAAGTGATTCCTTCTGTATTCAATAGATTTTTAACCGTTATTTGCTCATCTGGATTACCCGGATGTTCTACAGAAACACCTAAACTTGACACAACTGCTGATGCTATCAACACGATAAATGCTAAAATGACAAAAAGTGTCACAGGGTGTGGTAATTTATTTCCTATATATTCGATTCGATTAAGGCTTCGTTGGAATAAGCCTACTCTTTTCTTTTCTCCCATTATCCATCCACCTCCATAGTTAAACAATAATAATTTTCAGAAAATTGAAGCTATTTTCCAAAAAGACAAACTACATTATAAGGGGAATTGGTGCACTTTCAAAGAGGATTAAAAAAAGTTCTAATTTTAATAATTTTCAAAATAATCTTGGTTCTTTGTCAAATGTGGTGGTGTAGTTTTATCTAC
>NZ_WJID01000142.1:0-1658 GCF_010994055.1 Gracilibacillus thailandensis
TCCATATATACCATACTCTGTCTTCTTTAGTATATCAAAACCTTTTAATACTAAGGAATAGATTATTTATTTTCTTCTCTTCTAATTACTCATCACTTGCTATCCAATACTTTTCAACTTTTCACCATCCCGTTACGCAAATTACAATTTTGTGTGACGCTTTTTAAGCGAATAGCGAGTATCATACGACCGTCCCTAGTAAAAATACAACCAAAAAATTATAAGCCCAAGCAATATAAAAACTCTCTTTCACGTTACCTTATTGTTTATCGCTACGAGCTTTGTCAATCTCGTTAGTTTGTCAGCAATTCCATATCATAACTATCTCTGCCATGAAAAATGTCATCTCGCCTATTTCTCGTTCTTATTCCGTTCCTCAAAGTGTTAAAACAATACTTCATGATGGTACAACCTTCATGAGCTATGAATTTCAATTAAGCATTATCAATGTCATCCAAAGTTTAAATTTCTAACAAAAAAATAAAAGCCCCTGTTGCCTAATAAGGCAATCAAGTGCTTATAGTTAACATAGTTTTGAACATTACTGCACTGTTCCCATAAATTCAGTAATAATAAGAATATGTTCCTTCAATTTTACTTTCTTTAGGTTCTCAACTTTTTCCGCGCCACCTAAACCTAATAGAGGGGTGTATCCAAAACACTCATCATAGTTAGGGGCACTGTATTTACTAATCGCTTCAGGATAAGGCTGCCACATTAATTCATCGTTCATAAAATCATTATCTTTTAAGTCATCAAAAAAGAATTCAAATCCGGATGAAACAACATTAACATATCCTTTCCTAAAGTTTAATAAATTTACATACTTACCTTTTTCCCATACTATAATATCACCCATTGCGGTTGTAAAAATAGGAATGGCCTGCTCATACCTTAGATAACTTCTCTCTAAAATATCTAAATAATCGTCTGGATTAATAACTTTTAAAAAGTCATTTACAAAAGTACCAAAACCATATTTTTTCCATATTTCTATTAATTCTTCAGGAAGTTTATCTTTATATTTTAAAATAATATCATCATCAACTGTTTCGTGTTTTATAAAATCGCTAAATATAGTTTCCAATTAACATACCCTCCTTTGATTATTGAGTTAATTTTACATTTAAATAAGTATTCTTTAGCTGTTCAGATGACATATTCTTCGCAATTTCCCTAATTTGCTCATCAACAACATCAATTCTAAATTTCCATTGTGAACCTATCGAGGAATTTACTCTTTTATCCCCCATACCTCCAATAATGTCTGTTCTTCCTCCAGCTATTTGATCTGGATTATGAAGTGCTGCTTTTGTTTCCAGCCATTCTGAAGCTTGCTTTGTCGCCTCTGCTCTGGAAAGTCCTTGTTTTCGCAGTTCAGCAATTTTATCTTTAAGTGCTTCTTGTCTAGCCATTTTTTGGGCTGCATTTCCTTCTATTGCTCTACCTTCAACAATAAATCTGTCTCTATTTTTCAGATACTCGTCAACCGTTAATTCATTCATACCTTTTTCTTGGTCTTTTAATTGTCTTGCAAACTCTTCGGAGTCATGTTTAACATTTCTTTTAAAATTAACTTCAACTTCTTTTATTCTTGGTACATCATCCAAATGCTTTACATTACCCGTACCCTTAGTACCATTCCCAACTCTACTTAC
>NZ_WJID01000143.1:0-1636 GCF_010994055.1 Gracilibacillus thailandensis
GGTTCTTTGTCAAATGTGGTGGTGTAGTTTTATCTACTCCACCCTTTTTATTCTATAATCGGTAAATCTGTTTTACCTAAAGATCGCCACCCTTGCCTTTGTTTGCGGCCATGGGGATGCATTTCCCTTGGCGGATGGGAAAAATAAAGCCTTCACGACTCCATCCGCACATCGAGCGTACCACGGCCGATCTCTTCTACGTTCTCGTTGGTTGGGTCCCGATGCCCAACACAACGAATCACGAAGAAGAGGCACGACAGGCAAGGGCAAGCAGCTTTGCTGTGGCTAAAATGGTAAGCCATAGTATCTTCTATTTCTGCAAGATTTGCTTCACTTGTTGTTGCCATAATATTTTATCATGGAGTCGCTGAAACGATCGGATGCCAAACGACAATCGCTTCAACACTTTAATCGTGTTATTAATGCCTTCTGTTATGCCGTTACTGTAAGGATAAATAAAAGAATGTAGAATTTCCTTTCCCCATCTCTTAAACATCTGGGCCACTCGTTCAAAAGCTAGTATAGTAGAAGTCTCCATTGCCTTTATACAGACGTTCATTCCTTTTTTGACCGTCTTTTTATCACTTGTCTTAAACCAGTGATCTAATCGATTCTTTAACTCATACGCTTCTTTTAAACGTGGATCGATCGCAATGATTTGTTGGACTTTCTCTTTGCCTTCTTCGTCTAAAGCTTTCGGTGACTTCCATAATAATTTCTTACTACGTTTCATACGAATACGTTCCTTCTTACTTAAGGAGCGCTGCACTTCTCTTCTTACTTGATCTAATGCCCAATAGACATGACGCATATAATGAAAACGATCGGCCACAATTAATGGATCACCCAATACGTCACGAATCGCTTTCTTAAAGGCTTGTGATAAGTCCATGACCACGACCTCCACCTGACTCGTATCACATGATCTTAAGTAGGCTTTGATCGTATCTATTTTACGATCTGGTAACACATCGACAATCATGCTATTTTCGGCATCCACAATCACCGTCTGAAACTTCTCACCTTCCGCATCTCCTTTAAATTCATCAACCGAAAGAATTTTCGGTAAGACCTTCGTTGTTGGGATGGTTTGTCTATCAAACATCCGTATTAACCGATTCGTTGTGATGCCTGCATGTCTTGCGGCTTGTGTGAAAGACTGGGTTCCCGCATAGACTAAGGCGGTACTTTGCATTTGATTGGTACAACGTTGGTAACGGTCTACAAACTGCAGCTTTTCCATAAAGGTTTTCTCACAAGTCGTGCATAAATACCTTGTTTTGCATAACTGGATCGTGACTGGCTGATGTACCTCAAGCATGGCTTGAACGGGTTGCCAACGGTAAGCATGAATGCGTTTAGTTCGAGCTTTACAATGCGGACACTTTTGTTGTTTTTGCTTCGTATAAAGTTGGATTTCATAGCCTTTCTCCGTTTTTTCGATATGCCAAATATCTACGTGCTTATCTTGGATTCCTAATAAATCTATGATAAGATGGCGTTGCACTCATATCCCTCTCTTTCGTCTATTTTTTCGCCGATTATAGAGTAACAAAAGAGGGAGTATGAGTGTATTTTTTTGCTTTTTTGCAACTACCATCACTCCAGGAAGCACCACCACATTTAGTATAGAGCC
>NZ_WJID01000144.1:0-1607 GCF_010994055.1 Gracilibacillus thailandensis
CAAGAAGCCCCCACTTCAAGCAACCCGTAAGGGTGGTAAATGGTGGGAGTAGTTCACATAAGAATCAGAGCTCATAATAAGCTGCCTGTCAATGTAGCGACATAAATCGCTTCAAGTGACAGGCATTTTCTTATTTGTCAAAAATATAAGTATTTATAAACTCGTTACGGAATTTACCCTTCGGATCGTAGTGCTCTAGCAATTGCTGAAAGTCCGGCAGTTTTTCATAGAGCGGTTGTACTTGTTCTTTCGTCATGGTAAATAATTTACCCCAATGCGGACGAGCATGATAGGGTGTAAGCTTTTCTTCAATTTGTGGTAACACTTTTTGTACAGATTCCCAGTCATCTTTCCATGTTAAATGAATGCCGATCGAATCTTGTTGATAGCATGGGCTCATCCATAATTCATCTTTGGCAATGCTACGTATTTCACAAACATGTAATAATGGTGCGATTTGATCGCGGATTTTATTTATTTCCGTTAGTGCCTTATATGCATACTGTCTTGGAATGATATACTCCGATTGCAATTCATCTCCACTACTAGGTGTGAAATCGATACGAAAATGTGGCAGTCTGTCGTACCACGGTCCCGGAATCCCCATTTGTTCAGTACAATTAATAGCCTCGATTCCCGCGATAGGATGGCAATGGTCTGTTGCTGGCTTCGCACCATATAAATCAGTATATGATTGTGGTTCATTCTCTTCAGTATGTAGCTGTTTTAACCAAACTTGATTGATCGTATCACTTTGCCAATTAGTAAATAAACTAACACTGTATGCGCTTGAGAAAATGTCATCAAAATGGTGTTCTAATTGTGCTAAAGGTAACTGCTCGTAAACATATTGACTGATTTGAAAGGCAGGGATGATGTCTAACGTCATCTTTGTAACAATCCCTATTCCCCCAAGACCAACTACAGCCCCTTTTAATTGTTCTTGATTTTCCTCTCGAGAAAATTGGACTAATTCACCGTCAGCAGTAACGACTTCCATAGCGTGAACGGAGTCAGATAAACAGCTGTTTCGGTCACCTGAACCGTGTGTAGCTGTTGCACATGCACCAACCACGGAAATGTGTGGTAATGACGCCATATTCTCTAATGCAAATCCATTCTCTTGAAGGAAACGGCTTAGGTCACTATAGATAATTCCGCCTTCAACCGTAACCGTTTGATTATCACGGTCTAAAGCTATTATTTTATTCATTTTTTGTAAGGACACCATATTTTCACTAGAATCTGCAATTCCATTAAATGAGTGGCGAGAACCAACTACTCGTAATTTATCACATTGTCTGACAAGTTGTTGAAGTTGGTTAACGCTTTCAGGTTCATGCCAATTTGCCGCGCTATATGTATAATTACCAGCCCAGTTCTTTTGTTCATTCATATGATTAACGCTCCTTTACATGGTCATTTTTTTATTTATTTTATCATACAATTCAACTTATAAGGACGAATTCGCTCATTTTGTTTGATTTCTTGTCCGTACCCTAAACCAAAAATTTTAAAATGATATTTAAAATATTCAGAAAATATTATATAATTTCTAAATATGCATCTGGAACTGTAAAAAATTCTATGAAAACTAAGTGAAACAG
>NZ_WJID01000145.1:0-1594 GCF_010994055.1 Gracilibacillus thailandensis
AAGTATAGTTAAGTGAAGAAGGGCGCACGGTGGATGCCTTGGCACTAGGAGCCGAAGAAGGACGGGACAAACACCGATATGTCTCGGGGAGCCGTACGTAGGCAGTGATCCGAGAATTTCCGAATGGGGAAACCCTCTACTCGTCATGGAGTAGAACCTATACCTCAATTCATAGGGTATAGGAGGCAGACCCGGGGAACTGAAACATCTCAGTACCCGGAGGAAGAGAAAGCAAACGCGATTTCCCGAGTAGCGGCGAGCGAAACGGAATTAGCCCAAACCAAAAAGCTTGCTTTTTGGGGTTGTAGGACACTCCATTGGAGTTACCAAGAAACACGTTAGACGAAGCGGTCTGGAACGACCCGCGACAGAAGGTAAGAGCCCTGTAGTCGAAAGCGTGTTTCCTCCGGAGTGGATCCTGAGTACGGCGGAACACGTGAAATTCCGTCGGAATCCGGGAGGACCATCTCCCAAGGCTAAATACTCCCTAGTGACCGATAGTGAACCAGTACCGTGAGGGAAAGGTGAAAAGCACCCCGGGAGGGGAGTGAAAGAGAACCTGAAACCGTGTGCCTACAAGTAGTCGGAGCCCTTTTATGGGTGACGGCGTACCTTTTGTAGAATGGACCGGCGAGTTACGATCCCCTGCAAGGTTAAGTGGAAGACACGGAGCCGCAGCGAAAGCGAGTCTGAATAGGGCGAATGAGTAGGTGGTCGTAGACCCGAAACCGTGTGATCTACCCATGTCCAGGGTGAAGGTCAGGTAACACTGACTGGAGGCCCGAACCCACGTACGTTGAAAAGTGCGGGGATGAGGTGTGGGTAGGGGTGAAATGCCAATCGAACACGGAGATAGCTGGTTCTCTCCGAAATAGCTTTAGGGCTAGCCTCAAGGGATGTATGTTGGAGGTAGAGCACTGATTGGACTAGGGGCCCTTACCGGGTTACCGAATTCAGTCAAACTCCGAATGCCAATCATATTACCTTGGGAGTCAGACTATGGGTGATAAGGTTCATAGTCGAAAGGGAAACAGCCCAGACCGTCAGCTAAGGTCCCCAAGTATACGTTAAGTGGAAAAGGATGTGGCGTTGCTCAGACAACCAGGATGTTGGCTTAGAAGCAGCCATCATTTAAAGAGTGCGTAATAGCTCACTGGTCGAGTGACGCTGCGCCGAAAATGTACCGGGGCTAAACGTATCACCGAAGCTACGGATTGTTCTTCGAACAATGGTAGGAGAGCGTTCTAAGTGCTGCGAAGTCAGACCGTGAGGACTGGTGGAGCGCTTAGAAGTGAGAATGCCGGTATGAGTAGCGAAAAAGAAGTGAGAATCTTCTTCACCGAATGCCTAAGGTTTCCTGAGGAAGGCTCGTCCGCTCAGGGTTAGTCGGGGCCTAAGCCGAGGCCGAAAGGCGTAGGCGATGGACAACAGGTTGATATTCCTGTACCACCCAATTCCGTTTGAGTGATGGGGGGACGCAGAAGGATAAGGAATGCGCACCACTGGATGTGTGCGTCGAAGCAGTAAGAGCGTCAGATAGGCAAATCCGTCTGGCAAGCTTGAGCTGTGATCGGGAGGGAAATAAAGTACCGAA
>NZ_WJID01000146.1:0-958 GCF_010994055.1 Gracilibacillus thailandensis
TGAACTGCACCCTGTCAAGTAGACAGTGGAAATAATAAAAAATGTTTAGGCGGCTTTAGCCCTATACTCCATGGGGCTAAGGCCGTTTAGTCGTTTTTGGTATCGTTCGTAATTATAAAATTGAATATATTCTTCAATGGCTTCAACCAACGCTTTGTACGTGTGATAGTCTTTTTGATGTAAATAATACTTTTCGCATTTCAATGTCCCCCAAAATGACTCCATTGGACCATTATCAATGCACCTTCCTACTCTCGACATGCTATGCTTCATCCCAGCATTATCAATGAGATATTTAAAGCCAGGTGAGGTATATTGATAACCACGATCACTATGGATTAAAGGTTTCGCATCTGATGACGTCTCTAAAGCTTGTTTCAACGTGTCAAAGACTAATGGATTATTATTAGAAGTACAGATTTTATAGCTTACAATGGATCCATCATACAAGTCTAGAATGGCACTTAAATAAGCTTTTTGGGACATGCCATATTTGAATTCCGTAACATCTGTAACCCATTTTTCGTTTGGTTTTGATGCTGTGAAGTCTCGATTCAATAGATTGTCTGCAACATGTTGTGGTGTGGACTTTGAATAACGTTTTTTCTTTCGGCGAATGACAGCCTGTATCCCTGCTATATTCATGAGACGATAAATACGTTTGTGATTAAATGGGCGGTCAAATTGACGTTCCAAATTCATGGTCATACGACGGTACCCATAAATCCCATTCACTTTTTGATGGAGATTTTCCATCTCTTCTAATAAAGTTTTATTTAGTTTATCCTCATCTGTTGGTGTTCGATTCAACCATTTGTAATAGGAGGCACGTGCCACCTTTGCTATCTCGCATAATAACATAATAGAAAAATTTTCTTCCTCGTAAAGTTGTTGAATCGCTAAATAGCGATTTTCTAAACGAACACGGGTTATGACCGCCCCCTTTCGATCTCCTCTA
>NZ_WJID01000147.1:0-576 GCF_010994055.1 Gracilibacillus thailandensis
GTGCCACCTTTGCTATTTCGCATAATAACATAATAGAAAAATTTTCTTCCTCGTAAAGTTGTTGAATCGCTAAATAGCGATTTTCTAAACGAACACGGGTTATGACCGCCCCCTTTCGATCTCCTCTAACTTTTTTAAAAAGGCATTCTCTGCTCGCAGACGTTCATTCTCTTTTTCTATACGACGTATCTCTAACTTCATTTTTTCATCCGGCGATAATTCTTTCTCTGTTTTAGAACGACCACGTCGGTCTTTTAACGCATCCCATCCACCAGTTTCATATTTACGCACCCATTGATAGACTTGTTGGTAAGATACTTGATTGGCTACCGCCGTTTTATGATAATCCTTATGATTGGCTAAAGCGTCTTGTACAATCTCAATACGTTCCTGCCACGTGGTTTTTCTCCCTTTGGTCATAGAGCGACTCATTCCTTCCGATTGTCCTTTTATTTCTCTATGACCATTATAATCTTTCATCCATTTTCTTAAAACTGATGTACTGGAGATCCCATGCTTTTCTATGACATCTCTTTGTGAATAATTACCTGAAAGGTAATCGGATATGGCAGCTAA
>NZ_WJID01000148.1:0-1420 GCF_010994055.1 Gracilibacillus thailandensis
CGCCATATCACAAATCCAAGCATTAAACCGCCAAGATGCGATTATCTTATTGGAGAATGATTTACCTGACACATATAACGAGTAATGATATTGGGAGGAATAGGCTGTGAAAACGAAAGTAGCCGTAATCTTTGGTGGCGTATCTGTAGAACATGAAGTTTCCGTTATCTCGGCACTTCAAGCATATAATGCAATAGATCGATCCAAGTATGAACCAGTACCGGTTTATATTAGCAAAACAAAAGAATGGTATACAGGAGATGTTTTAACAGATATCGAAAATTATAAGGACTTAGACCAGTTGTTTAAACAAGCTGACAAAGTCGTGTTGGAACAGGAAGGGGAAGGGAATATTGTATTAAAGAAAAAGGAGCGTTCCCTTTTCTCAAAAGGAGTTATTACAACGATAGATGTTGTTTTCCCGGTTATTCATGGTACAAATGGTGAGGATGGATCATTACAAGGTTATCTGGAATTATTAGGCCTTCCTTATGTTGGCTGTGACGTTGCGTCATCAGCAGCTGGTATGGATAAAGTAATGATGAAGCAGATCCTACGTGATTCCGGTGTGCCGATAGTGGATTACGAATGGTTTTACTCTAGTCAGTGGCACGAGGAACAGGATCGTATAAAACAATTAGCAGAAAAAGTAGGTTATCCGGTTATCGTGAAACCTGCAAACCTAGGATCAAGTGTAGGGATTTCAAAGGCAGAGAATGAAGAAGAATTAGAAGAAGCAATCGCGCTTGCCATTTCCTATAGCTTTAAAGTAATTATTGAAAAAATGGTAACAGACTTAACCGAGGTTAACTGTTCCGTTATTGGTGATTATGAAAAAGTGGAAAGTTCGGTCTGTGAACAGGTGTTAAGCACTGATGAGATTTTATCTTATGCTGATAAATATCAGAGTGGAGGTAAAACAGGAGATACAAAAGGGATGGAAAGTGTAAACCGGATTATCCCTGCAGAAATTAGTGAGGAAGCTACTGCGAAGGTTAAAGAACTGGCAGAGAAAACCTTCCGCTTATTGAATGCAAGTGGTGTTTCTCGAATTGACTTTTTGTTAAATCCTGATGGAGAGGTTTTTGTCAATGAGATCAATACGATTCCAGGTTCACTATCCTTCTATTTATGGGAACCAAGCGGAAAAGATTTTCAACAATTAACAGATCAACTAATCCAACTAGCGTTAAAACGAGAAAGAGAACGTCAATCGATCCAGTTCTCCATCGACACCAACCTTTTCTCACTACACAGTAAAGGTCAAGGTTCGAAAGGAAAATAAGTAATGTTGAAGACACGGAATTTACCGTGTCTTTTCTTATTAGATAGGAAAGTATATAATACGCAACATGATAGTGTTTTTGTATCATAGGTGGTTATTTTGAAATGATATGTAGACGGAAAGCATCGCTCCGGC
>NZ_WJID01000149.1:0-1366 GCF_010994055.1 Gracilibacillus thailandensis
AAGCTTGAGCTGTGATCGGGAGGGAAATAAAGTACCGAAGTTCCGGATTTCACGCTGCCAAGAAAAGCCTCTAGCAAGGAAACGGGTGCCCGTACCGCAAACCGACACAGGTAGGCGAGGAGAGAATCCTAAGGTGATCGGGAGAACTCTCGTTAAGGAACTCGGCAAAATGACCCCGTAACTTCGGGAGAAGGGGTGCTTCTTTTGCGAGAAGCCGCAGTGAAAAGGCCCAAGCGACTGTTTAGCAAAAACACAGGTCTCTGCGAAGCCGAAAGGCGAAGTATAGGGGCTGACACCTGCCCGGTGCTGGAAGGTTAAGGGGATGCGTTAGCTTCTGCGAAGCGTTGAACCGAAGCCCCAGTAAACGGCGGCCGTAACTATAACGGTCCTAAGGTAGCGAAATTCCTTGTCGGGTAAGTTCCGACCCGCACGAAAGGTGCAACGACTTGGGCACTGTCTCAACGAGAGACCCGGTGAAATTATACTATGTGTGAAGATGCACATTACCCGCGACAGGACGGAAAGACCCCGTGGAGCTTTACTGTAGCCTGATATTGAATGTTGGTACAGCTTGTACAGGATAGGTGGGAGCCTGAGATGCGTGAGCGCTAGCTTACGTGGAGGCGCCGGTGGGATACCACCCTGGCTGTATTGACCTTCTAACCCAGAACCGTGATCCGGTTCGGAGACAGTGTCAGGTGGGCAGTTTGACTGGGGCGGTCGCCTCCCAAAATGTAACGGAGGCGCCCAAAGGTTCCCTCAGAATGGTTGGAAATCATTCGCAGAGTGTAAAGGCAGAAGGGAGCTTGACTGCGAGACCTACAAGTCGAGCAGGGACGAAAGTCGGGCTTAGTGATCCGGCGGTACCGAATGGAAGGGCCGTCGCTCAACGGATAAAAGCTACCCCGGGGATAACAGGCTTATCTCCCCCAAGAGTCCACATCGACGGGGAGGTTTGGCACCTCGATGTCGGCTCATCGCATCCTGGGGCTGTAGTCGGTCCCAAGGGTTGGGCTGTTCGCCCATTAAAGCGGTACGCGAGCTGGGTTCAGAACGTCGTGAGACAGTTCGGTCCCTATCCGTCGTGGGCGTTGGAAGTTTGAGAGGAGCTGTCCTTAGTACGAGAGGACCGGGATGGACACACCGCTGGTGCACCAGTTGTTCCGCCAGGAGCATCGCTGGGTAGCTACGTGTGGCAGGGATAAGTGCTGAAAGCATCTAAGCATGAAGCCCCCCTCAAGATGAGACTTCCCATCTATTCGATAGAGTAAGATCCCTCAGAGACGATGAGGTAGATAGGTTCGAGGTGGAAGCATGGTGACATGTGCAGCTGACGAATACTAATCGATCGAGGACTTAACTATAC
>NZ_WJID01000015.1:0-13884 GCF_010994055.1 Gracilibacillus thailandensis
AAATGCCAATTGCTACATTTTTAGTATGCCATAAACATTGAAGTCTCACTTTATTATAATCCAAATGGCAAAGGTTAAAACCGTCCAAAAATAACATATCATATCTGGGCACTTATGAGTTAATTTTGTCTAGCATTCATCAATCCATTAACGCATTAAGGGGATTCTTATGGTTAATTATTATCCACAAAAACAAGTATCGAAACGTTAGTGTTAATGCCATTAATTGAATTTGCAAATAATCCTGTGGAATGGAAGAAGAGAATTTGTTAAGAGAATCTGATGGAGCTAAAGTAGTAGAAATAAACGATGTTTTACCGCCTTGTTTGATAAAGAAAAGGATGGAATCGGTTTCTTGTCCTTTTTTGTGAGCGAATTGGAGCCTATCTCGAGGGTGAAGAACCGTACCACAAGTAAATAAGGTTCTAAAAAACCATAAAATATCAGAAAATTTCAAAAACACCATTGCTTTTTCCTCCCAATTTATATTATCATAATATGTACTTTTCAAAAAAAGGAGGTTTCAGCGGTGGTTACGTTTATAGCATCTATTGTATTGTTAATTGTTGGCTACATTGTTTATGGGAAGGTGGTCGAACGAATTTTTGGCATTAATGACCAGAATTCAACACCCGCCTATACCAACAACGATGGCCTTGATTATATGCCGATGAGTTGGTGGAAAGCGAGTTTAATTCAACTATTGAATATCGCTGGAACCGGCCCGATATTTGGAGCCATAATGGGCGCACTATATGGTCCAGTCGCATTTATATGGATTGTTATTGGTTGTATTTTTGCTGGTGCGGTACATGATTACTTTTCAGGGATGATATCGCTTAGGCATAATGGAGCTCAATTTCCGACACTTGTCGGTAAATATTTGGGCGGTAAAATGAAATTCGTTACGACGATTGTGTCGATTATATTAATGGTGTTGGTGGCAGCAGCATTTACTGCAGCACCTGCTCAGTTACTTACGCAAATAACACCACTTAACACGACGACTTGGTTGGTGATTATTTTTGCTTATCTTATACTTGCTGCGATTCTACCAATTAATAAAATAATAGGACGAGTCTATCCTATCTTTGGAGCTATCTTAATTTTCATGGCTGTATCAATCGGTGTTGGAATGCTCTTCTTCTTTGATCATCCAATCCCGAATTTAACAGTAAGTAATTTACACCCTGGGGAAATGCCGATCTGGCCATTATTAATGGTAACTATATCCTGTGGAGCAATTTCTGGATTTCATAGTACACAAAGTCCCATTTTAGCTCGAACATTAAAAAAAGAAAATGAAGGTAGAAAAGTTTTCTATGGAGCAATGATTGGGGAAGGCGTTATTGCGATGATTTGGGCTGCGGCAGGGATGACCTTTTTTGGTAGTACGGGTGCATTGCAAACAGCTTTGGATGCAGGAGGTCCTGCTGGGGTTGTAAATGAAATCAGTATAACAACATTAGGTGCATTTGGCGGATTCATTGCCATTTTAGGTATTGTTGTTCTCCCAATTACCACGGGTGATACAGCATTACGTTCTTCCAGAATGATGCTTGCAGAATTATTGACTCAACTGACGAAGAAAGACTTTAGTGGGAAAGGGAAATTAGCTTTCCTTATCTTAATTGTGACTGGAACAACGCTCTATTTAACGACGATAGATTATAGTTTCCTTTGGCGCTATGTTGGTGGATCGAATCAGATTATTGCTGCGGTGATGTTATGGACGGCAGCCATGTACCTAGTGAAAAACAACAAGTTTCATTGGATCTGTAGTATTCCAGCTTTGTTTATGACAGCGGTAGTAAGTACTTATTTCTTCTATGCACCAGAAGGCTTTAACCTAGACTATGGTATTTCTCTGGTTCTAGGATTGGTTATTTGGTTAGCTGTACTCGCTTGGTTTGTATCGCAACTTATTAACCATAAAAGAGCTAGAAATTATGAAGGTTCGGAGCTGAAAGTAGGATAGTGATGGGTATTGCTAACTGCAATTAGAACATAATGGTAAGCCATAACAAAAGTAGCACCACTCTAAATATAGAATGGTGCTACTTTTATAAGTCAGTTTTGAATGAACAGTTTTCACCCAAGCCACTTTATTTTACTGTTTTCGTCGTTGTTATTATAGAAGAAACAAAAAGCTAACTATAATCATTACCCTTGTCTATCCTTTATCTGATGATTAGTAATTTTATTCATAGTCTAGATTGAATCATCATCGTTTTCTTCTTTTTTTCTCATAGCCATATCTGTGATGTATTTAAAATAATTCTCCAGTTCTTTTAATTCCTCTGGTCCCAAGGCCTTCCAGCGATCGATATCGTGAAAGCCTGAATATTCTATGCCAAACTCTTTAAGAAGGCAGTTGACTTCTGAAATTGGGTTAGAATCGTCGCTGTTTTCATTATTAGATTTTCCTGCCAAGTAATCAACTGATACTTCCAAAGATAATGCTAATTTATTTAATGTAGAGATATCTGGTTCTCTTTCTCCATTTTCATACTTAGCAATAGTCGAGTAAGATAGATCAACCTTTTGTGCTAACGCTTTTCTAGAAATATTCCTTTTTAACCTAATGTTTTTTAATCTATTACTGAATTTACTCATTAGTCAGCCTCCATATAACTCATATATTATACTATTTGTCCAAAACACAAAATATATTTAGACAAAATGGGAAAAAAGGGATTGATTTTGGACGTAATGTCCATTGTAGTATTATTTAACAGGACATAGCGTCTAATAAAGAAGGTGATTCTATGAGAAGAAACTTAAGACATATTCGAATTAGTAAAGGTTATAAAGAAGTTGATGTAATCGCACAAAAGGTTGGTATTTCAACATCTTATTATTACAAAATTGAACAAGGAAAAAGAACACCTAGTGTTGATTTGGCTAAAAAAATAGCGGATGTATTAAATTGTACGGTTGATGAGCTTTTCTATAATGAGAGCTTGAACGAAATGTCCAGTAATCGAAGTCGGAATTTGAAAGGGAGGTGAAGGATATGAGGTATTCAATTAGTCCAAGATGCATATAAGACAAATGTATAGATAAACAGGAAAATACAATAAGGACATGCTTTAAGTACTTGATGAATTAATGAAGGGTTCCAAGGTGATGCAAGTTGGAATAAATAGTTGAACGTAATTAGGAGAATAAACATCCCAAAAGATTAAGACAAAATATTAACTCTCTCCTCGTTTTACTAGGTACTTAATGTAATTCCACGAAATAATCCTTCTATATGCTTCCTGTCCCAATTCATCCAAACCAATACAGTTGAATAAGGAGGTTTCTATATGCATAATAGTGAAGTCGATGCCGACTCATTATTAGAACGAATTGAATTAATGCGGGAAAAATTAGTAGACATCGGATTACGAGAGGGATTAACAGCTCCCTCTACTTTAAAATATAGTGAATTATTAGATGAACAAATAAAAATTTATCAAATGTTAATGAAATAGGAAGGTATTTTAGATAAGTGATATCTATCATCAAAGTCAAGGAACTTTATAACCCCCTACTACAATTTTTCCTCCAACGATCGTGGGTTTCCTTTCAATATACATAGAATAAAGTGTTCCAACTTATCTAGAAGTTAGTAAGGTTACTACTTAAAACGAGTATTCCTCCTAAAACGTTTTAACATTTAAATATCCAAGTCTTCATGTTTAGTGCAGTGTATAAGTGGAAAATGAAATATATACTTCATGATAAGGAGGAGTTTAGTTGAAATCGTTAGAGCAAGCACTTCAACATAAAGTAGGTCTTGGAACCGCGCCATTAGGGAATATGTTCAGAGATGTTCCCGAAGAAGAAGCACAAAAAACGATACAAACCGCCTGGGATCAAGGAATTCGCTATTTTGATACTGCCCCTTTTTATGGAGCAGGTTTAGCTGAAAAGCGTTTAGGCGAGGCGTTATCAGAATATAATCGTGATGATTATTTCATAGGGACGAAAGTTGGACGTTATATCACTGATGAAAAAGAAGGTAAAGAAGGCATATTTCAGGATGGTCGTCAAAATAAAGTCATAACGGATTATACAGAGGAAGCCACCATGAAATCTATTGAACAAAGTTTAGACAGGTTAAAAACAGACCGCTTGGATATGGTCTTCGTTCATGATGTTTCCCCTGATTTCCATGGAGATGAATGGATTACAAAGTTTGACGAGGCTAGAAAAGGAGCCTTTCGTGTCTTAAGTCGGCTTCGTGAAGAAGGGGTGATCAAATCATGGGGACTTGGTGTCAATACAACCGAACCTATTGAACTAGTGATGGATTTGGAAGAAGCTCAGCCTGATGTCTGCTTATCTGCCACTCAATACACGCTTTTACAGCATGAGCATGCCTTAGAGCGCATGTTGCCAAAAGCTGTGGAAAAAGGTGTAGATATCATTGTAGGAGGTCCATTTAATTCTGGTGTGTTACTTGGAGGAGATCATTTTGATTATGCTAAAGCTGATACTGATATAGTAAATAAAGTAAAGCAGTTAAGAGTAATTGCAGAATATCATAATGTAAGCTTGAAAGCAGCAGCCTTACAATTTTCAACGGCACACCCAGCAGTAAAAGCTGTTATTCCAGGTTCAACACGTCCAGAACACAGTGCAGAAGATGTAGAGATGATGAATAAAGATATCCCACAATCCTTTTGGACTGAATTAGTGGACAAAGGATTTATTTCTCAGCGAGCACCATTGCCAATTAGATAACGAAGGTTTTTCGAGAATAGTTAAGCACTTATCAAAAATCGGGTGCATTACTGAAGTATAAATGCACCCGATGCAAGTCATAAAAAGAAGTTCTTTAAGATAGCAGAGTTCTAGTGAATATCCCCTATTCCAAGGGGAACTCTGTTCTTGTATTCTTCTACTATTGGTTAATCACGTATTTGTTTTTGAAAAGCTATGGTCGCACTATTATTTTCTCTTGCAGTCGTTTTCCTCGTCAAAGAAAAAACCGCACACCCTAACGATACGATAATAAGAACTCCACCAAACCAAGACGTATGGGCTACAGTCCCAGTTTGACTTAACACAATACCACCAAAACCTGAGCCAATCGAAATACCAACTTGCAACGCTGAATTATTAAAGCTTTGCTGAATATCCGATGTAGCAGGATCTGTTTGAATCAAATAGCTTTGTTGAGGTGGGGCTAGACTCCAGCTTAATGCTGCCCAAATCATCATAATTGGTATAAATACAATAAGCGAAAAAGTAGTGAATGGTAAGATGAATAACACGATAGCAAAAGAAACAATGACGACAATGATACTTTTTTGAGCGCCAATCGTATCGGAAAGAGTCCCTCCAAATGCTCCACCACTTACCGCTGCAATGCCAAATAATAGATAACAGATACTGATCCAACTAGAATTTAGCTGAAGTTCCGTTTCTAAAAATGGAGTAAAGTACGCGTAAAGTGTGTAGTGTCCTGCTAGCATAAACATCGTCGCAAGATGTGCACTACCTATTTTTAAGCTACTTACTGCTTTTAATTGCTGTGAAAGAGGAACGGAGTTTTCTCCAGATAATCGTTCCAAAAAGATCGAAATCAGTACAAAGGAACCGATAGATAAAATAGCTATTCCGAGAAAAATAACACGCCAGCCAAATTTATCAGAAATCAAAATTCCTAGTGGCACACCCATAACAAGTGAGGAACTAATCCCCATATAAATTAGACCCAAAGCCTTTGCGCGGTGTTCTGGTGCAACAACCTTGGCAGCTATCGTTAAGGATAGTACCACAATAAGTGCTGTACTCATGGCAGTTATCACTCTGGCAATCATCATAAAGGTAAAATTCGGACTGAAATAGGTCATGATATTACCAATGAAGAAAACAAATAGAGATAGGAGATATAATTTCTTGCGCTCCATTTTGCTAGTTAAGACTAATAGCACAGGACCGGATATAGCATAAATAAGTGCGAAAATCGTTATTAGTTGCCCTGCTGAACTTAAAGAGATATTTAAATCATCTGCAATAGTTGGAAGGATGCCACCAACAATTAATTCAACTAGTCCAACTGCTACAGTGGATAATGCTAATATAAAAACTTTTACATTCATATTCTGTTTTACGTCCTTTCTAGTAAAAATATTTTTAGGAAATAAAAAAATCCTGATTACAGAAAACGAGTCATTCATTTTCTGTAATCAGGATTTTATGGTTCCTGGTAGAGACCCTCAAGCCATATTCTGAGGTTATACAGGTTGTATTCATTTATTATTAAACACTTTGAATAGTTTACTAGCAATTTGGTTATTTTTCAAGTGTTAATTAAGGGAACTCTCATATATTAGGTAGGTTTCATGTGATGGGAACGTATGGCATATAGAATTTTATTAGTAGCATTTTCAATACAAGCGACAGATATTTCTATTATTTTTTCATTAGGAATATCCAATGAGAATATCAATAGTTCATTTATTGAACAGAATGAATGTTCGATTGAATTCTGATATACTTAAAAATGGATAAAGTTCTTTTAGGGTAGGGTCGGCTAATCCCCGCAAGAAAGGGGGTGATGCCTATGAGTATGTATGAGAGTTTCATGGTACTATTTGGTTTTGGTACCTTCTTGATTGCATTACTCGCATTGATTGTTTCGTTGATCAATCGAAAATAGACCTCCCTATTTGCCCAAGAAGTAACTAGGAGAGGTCTATCCAATCATTGGACAGCCGATCCCTCTGGGGGAACCACTTATCCATAACCCGTAGTGTCCGCTACGGGTTATATTATATGCATTCTTATCTTTATTATAACATAGGGATCAGAAAATGTCATAATCGTTCAGAAGAGAACCAATCGACAAAGCCAACCTTCTGGTAAAACGATACTTTATTTTAGAGAACTGAAAATAAAGTATCGTTTTTTAGTCAGATAACGAGCAATATTAACGCTTGTATTGTGTAATAGACTTGTATAAAATATTACCAAAATTTAATAAAGTTGGAATAATATTTCGATATCTAATTTTATTGTGAAAATTTGTTCAATCAGAAATCCCAAACGCAAGAGCCTTTACAAATGTATGAATGTCTAATACAAAAATGGAGATGAAGCACTAGTATTATAAAATATTGGAGGAATAGTTATGTGGGTCATATTAGGGGTTATTGCTATAGTAGCAACTCTTATAAATCTTTATATGTATAAAGCAGGAAAGGATTATAAGCTTGCAATGGCGATGGGATTATCATTTACAGCGTTAACACTTTGTGCAGAATACAGTCTTGTATCCCGGTGGGTAAAAGTAGAAGATTGGGCAGCTTTATCGGATGTAGTACCTGGTATGGAAAGGGCATTATGGTTTTTGACAATTGTTTCTATCTTACTAAATATAGCACCTATACTTTTAGAACTAAAAGGTAAGAAATAATTACATACTACCCTTATTGATATAACATTTCAAAAGTGTAAGCCTTCTTTTAGATATATGGGTTATAGCTTTAGTATACCTGTTTTGGAAGAGGAAGAAAAAGAAATACAAAAGGATTATGATTATCTCGAGAGACTAGTAAGAAAATAATCTTATTGTTAGTATAGGTTGCGTTGGAAAAAATTTCGATAATAGAAAGAAGGAAATGAAATGGAAACCCTGTTTTTAATTTTAATTTTTGCTGGTATTTTTGGAATATATGATGCAATAAGAAAAGTTAATAATAATATCCTTGAGCAGACCGAGGAACTTAAAAAAATACGTGAACAATTGAAGGAAAATAGTAAAAAATAGATTTAGTTGTTGAATTAATGGATAGTTGAACGAAAGAAAAGTTACTTTAATAATTTGAAAGAATAATATGGTGAGGTTTTTGCTTACTTAAGCAACGGGTGTGTTTCTACAACAAAAAATCACTTCCAGTGTTTATAAAGTATGATTGTAGAGAATGAAAAGCAAGATTAACAAGGGGGAAAATTATGAGGAAACAATATAATTTATGGGCTTTTTATTTAATACTTGTTTGCTTTGGATTAGCAACGTATTCATTATATTCTAATATGAAGAACACTTGGTTAATTGCGCCACCAAATTATATATTACTAATAATTAGTTTGATAGCCTTAATTTTAGGAATTGTCGGCTTTAAAGATAAAAGAAACTGGTGGACAAAAACAAGAAGTTGGTTAACAGTAATTTTGTCATCATTGACAACTGTTGGACTATTTTTGGTGGTATCATTTACACTTTTCTTTTCATCAGTTGGGGCGAATGAACACATAAAGACGGTAAGTTCTACTGATGGCAATTACACCATTGATTTTTATCGGTTTGACGCAGGGGCAGCAGGTTCATTTGGTGTAAGGGGAGAATTAAATGGTCCACTTTGGTTTAAAAAACGAATTTATTTACAACACAATGTAGAACAAGTCCAAGCGGAATGGAAAAATAATGATAAAGTATCTATAAATAATCATATCTTAAAATTAGATGAAGGTGATACTTATGGGTATCAATGATAAGGTATGTGAAACAATCCCCTTTATGGAAGAGATGTTGAAGAATAAGAGCTAAAATTTATGCGAGGAGAAATGTAATGACGAGCCAAAATAAAAAAACTACAGGGAATACATATCTATCGGTTGGGATAGTATAGGATTACCATTAGGAGCAGTGCTGGGGTTAATCATATTTGATAACCTAGCAATCGGAGCTGGTATAGGTCTGGTTTTCGGAATAGCAGTCGGAACAGCAATTGACTCAAACGAAACTAAAAAAGAATAAAAAATATTCTAGAAATTAGTGCCAATCAGGACATCATTTTTTATAGGAGTGGTTATGTGAATAGAAAAACCTTTAACATCATTGGTTGGATTCTACTTTTGGGAATGGGTGCTTCGTGGATAGCATTTGGCTATTCCAATTGGTACTTATTATTAACTCCATTGGCGTACATTTCTTTTGCAATTTACGATGGCAGCATTAAGAAATTAGGAAAAATAAAACAGATGTCCTTATTACAAGTACTTCTCATATTGTTTGCATTTATTGTGTCGGTGAGTATTGTATTCGGTCTTATCCAATTAGCTAATTACCTGATAAACGAGATATTTCACTTAACTGAGGGAATAAAGACACTCAGCGAAATTATTGCTGTGGTACTTTCATTATACCCTGTTAAGTTTACATTTGGCACTGTTATTTTTAAAGTAATGAACGCTACAAGAGAGAAGAATTACGAGTTTTGAAGGACGGATTTAATTCCGCAAACGGGCTGCCATTGATTAACAAGGTATTTGCCTGTCGTTTTTAAGTTGGCTGTCACATCTTTCGTCAACGTTTACATCACTAATACAATTTCGAAACCACTATAGTTTTCCATGTGTCATAGTAGTTCTGCTATTAGTGCTGAGTAGGAAAGCTTTATTTCCGTTTGGGTTAGGAATGTACGTTCTGGTTTGTTGTGTTATACTAAAAAATGGATAACGTTCTTTTAGGGCAAGGTCGGCTAATCCCCTCAGTGAAAGGGGGTGATGCCATGGGTATGTATGAAAGTTTTATCGTGCTGTTTAGTTTCGGTACCTTCTTGATTGCATTACTCACATTGATCATCTCTTTGATCAATAAAAAATAGACCTCCCTATTAACCGTCTAAAGTAGTAGGAGAGGTCTATCACCTTCGATAGCCGATCCCTCTGGGGAACCGTTTATCCATAACCCGTAGTGACCGCTACGGGTTATTATTATATGCTTTTCTTACAACAATTATATCATAATGTAGAAAATAAGTCATTAACCGCTACATATACATTCTAGGAAGGGATCAGACTCTAGCAATAACATCTGTTTATTCAAGATCAAATTTTACCCGATAAAAATGCTTGCCTTATAGTTAACTCTAAGGGTTAGAATTGACTCAAAAAATTAAAAAATACATATTCATTCTTCCGTTAAGGGGAGCAATTTTGGAATGGAATTAATGCCAAACAGGACAATATATCATATTTTTATGGGGATGGTTAAGTACGTAGAAAAAGTTTATTAAACCCTATTTTCTTTAATCAATTGATAGAAAACTGGATACAAGAAGGTACTTTACCTGAAGACGTAACAACCATTTAGAAAAATGTTATGAAAATAACAGGTGGCTTATCTGGAACTGGGGAGATCAGTGTAACAAGCAAATGGTGGGCTTTCAAATGGAGGAGTCCATCATTTTTTTTGTGGTAAGAAATGGAATGCGGTGTTAATATTAAATCGAGTTGTTCTTTAATTAAGGCGGTGTAAAGTGAAGAAGAATTATAATTCTTATAGGAGGAGTAATTATGCTTTCTAAAAAAAGGATAGGGATCATATTATTTTTCGGAGGTGGATTACTTATTCCTGACTATACAGATAATAATAAACAGAAAGAAAGTAATCATTCATAATGTTAATCGACATATCCATTAACGGATTACTTTTATTAGATCACTACCCCAAATAACATTAAAGTGACTACCTAGCATGATACATAGCAGGAATCCCTCAGCCTAAGTTTATAATAAATGAAGGAACAGTCTATTTCTATCCTATTTTATAAAGGAAAATTTTACCGAGTCTATTATACCAAAAAAACTCAACAGGTAATTTATAACCATAAAATGAATATTTATACTTATTAACCATTTAATGAAGACATGATAAGATACCTATTGGATGATATTTCCTTTTGGAAGAGGGGAAGCTATGTCGAATTTAAGAATAAGTATAAAGGAAGTTAAACAATTCTATGAACAAGTACAAAGACAAACGGCTACCGTAACAGAATCTATTGATCTAGTGGAAAAACAGGTTGATGAGCTTATACATATGGACCAGTTCCAAGGAGAAGCTGCAGACGCAACCAAGGAGTATTTTCAAGTTTTACATAAGAATCTGTTGCAAGCCTTTAGGGGACTTTTCGAGCAGATAGAGATTAACATAAGCCGTCATCTCCAGGATTTCCATGAAGAGGTCGATTCCAATCATCATGCAATTATTCATCAAATATACCTCGATGAAAAAGAAACCGATATACATCAATCCTTTAAACGAATACAACAAATAGAGACAGATGTAAGTCAGATAATAAGTAGTATATCTGATTTGTCGTCTGCTCGAGCGCCAACAGCTGCAAATGTATTAGATGATAGTGAAGCGAGTTTGCAGGTAATGAAACAGCTATCTCAACGAATGGAAGCTTATTCGAATGGTTTTAAAAGTGATCAAAGCCAAATCGAGAGTGCCATCCAGGAAATCAATAGCTTGATGGGTAAAGTGATAAACAACAATGGAAGAACTCAGCTAAAAACCAACTTCGAAACACAATTGCCTGGAATACGGTCTTATGTGAAAGCATCAATGGAAACCTCAGCTATGCAAAGAATACTTTCTCCGCTTCATAACAAAATGGAGGAAAATACGATAGTTTCTCGTTATAATAGGACTCGGGAGCATGCGTTGGGATTACAACAGTATATGAATAACTCTCTTATAGATAAGCAAAAAAGTCAGCATATCCAACAATATATGAATCTTCGACTGAGTCGAACTATACAACAAGCAAACACATGGTGGAGCCAAACGCTAATGTATCAAACGTCTAAGGTGAAATGGCAACTGGGTTATCTAAGCTTATTCAACCGACAAGATAAGAGTAGTCAAGTACAGAATAAAATGGACAAATTACAGGCAGAAGATATTGCTACGGTACAAATGTCGGATGAAGAAGTAGCTGCTATCCAGAACTATCTAAAAGAAATAGAAAGTGGAGAAGTCAAGCCTAACAAAGATTGGAACGTTTCCCAATTTGAGAACCCAGAACTTACTTTTGAAGATAAGCGAAAAGTATTAGGAGGAATGGGAACAGGAACCCCTGATGGTTTAGCAGGACCATCGACTGCAACATTCAAATTCTTTACAGAAGACATTGCAACGATTATTGATCCGAATGCTGGAATGGGAGATAAGGCAATGGCCTCCCTATTCACCTTTGTAAAGCCAGCTAAGTTCTTGGATACAATGGGTGATGTGGCAGGTCCTGGGTTGAAGAAGTTTGGGAATGATGGTAAGGGTAAAGAGTATAAAAACTATAAGTCTGTAGAATATAATGGCACTACTAAAATTAATGGAGAAGTTAGAGATATTAGTAGACGAGTTTATCAAAGGATAGATATTGATTATGAAAGGATAGACCCTAAAACTGGTAAGACAAATTATCAATTAATGAAAAGTGGAAGGCCTCCAGTTTGGAGTGATGGGACAAAAATAGAACTTCATCATATAATCCAAAGAGAACCCGGATCAATGGTGGAGCTCCCGAATAGTATGCATAAGGAATATGATAGAATATTGCATGGTTTAGTGGAGAACGGAGGAAGTTTTAGAAATGACCCCGTTTTGAAAAAACAATATGAAAATTTCAGATCAAAATATTGGAGATGGAGAGCTAAACAAATAGATAAAGGTGAATTATAAAAGGAGAAATTCTGCATGAATAAAGAGGAATTAATCAATTTTATTAAGAGAAATATGGAACCAGATGATTTTACTGGAGGAGTAGATGGAAAACAGATTGAATACGTTCAAGATACCCTAAAGTTAAAATTGCCAGAAAGTTATAAGTGGTTTTTAAATAATTATGGGTCTGGTGGTTTATATGGTGTAGATATTTTAGGCGTGGCTAAGTCTAATATTGCTACTGTGGTTATTGAAACGGAGAGTTATAGGGATTTAGGAATGAGTGAGAACTTAGTAGTTATTGAGGATATAGATGAATATGCTTATTGTTTAGATACAGGTAATATGGAGAATAATGAGTGCCCTGTAATAGCGTGGAATAAGCAAGGAGGACTTGATGACTACAATACGGCAGAAAATTTTTATGAGTTTTTATCACAAAGGTTGTTGGATGCAAAAGAAGCATGGGAAGAAGATTTTTAGGATAGATAAATAGAAAGAAATTATAAATGATATTGCTGAAATTACAAACCTTGATTGGCAAAGTGTCTTTCAAGGTTTCTTTTTTAAATATAAGTAACAGAAGAATAATTTTGGAACAGGAACAAGTAAATATAACACATATCCCTGTCATACATGAAAACCCGCAACCCCTTATGAGGAAGCAGTGGAACGGATTCAAGAAGAATTCGAGAAGTTTGATTTTGAAGCATTTACCCAAATGATCCTTGAAGTCCAGCCATACAATTGCACCACGATGCCGAAAGATCCTTTTACCGGTCAAGATGCAGCAAAACTAGGCAATGAATTAATAGGAACCAATGATCTCTATCGTGCCGCAACAGGGGAAGAACCGTTCTGGTGAAACATTAACGACAGGAGAGCGAATGGCTGCAATCGGTTGGAGCGCCATAATGTTTGTCCTACCAGCAAGACTAGCTAAAATAGGAAAGGTAGGCAAAGGCATTTCCGCAGTCCAAGGAGTCAAAGTCGGCACCGCTTCTGACAAAATGAAAAGCTCAGCGAACTATCTAGCAATACCCTGAAAACAACGAAACAACAAGTGAAAGAACTATCCGCCGAACAACTTAGAACGGTCCAAGACTTTGCAAACAGACTGCACCGCTCTACTCTCTTTTCACAAACCTTGCATTCGGCGTAGTATCTTTTGTGCCTGGAGTTGACTTAGAGAGTCGAAACATATGAAAAAATTGTTAACGACTTTGGTGATTTTTATTAGACTTGGTTAAACAAGAGATATAGAAGGAATTTGTAAAATCTTGATTGGCTATATGCCTTCCAAATATTTCTTTAGTGGTTTAGCAGGACCATCGACTGCAACATTCAAATTCTTTACGGAAGACATTGCAACGATTATTGATCCGAATGCTCGAATGGAAGATAAGGCAATGGCCTCCCTATTCACCTTT
>NZ_WJID01000151.1:0-1284 GCF_010994055.1 Gracilibacillus thailandensis
TGAACTGACCCAGTAAAACGGGACAAGAAAAAACACCTATGCTGCCATAGTCCTGAATTCAACAGGACTGTGACAGTTTAGTTTTGTAAACGGTCGTATATAGTTGTAATAATACATGTAAGATTGCACTTTTTCTAGTACAATAGAGTTTGTAAGGTGCACTCTATTTTGAGTGTTGAATTCTTCCGACTTTAGCGAGGAGTGGAAGGATTCGATTACGGCATTATCAAAGCAGTTTCCTTTTCGGGACATGCTTGTGGTAATGCCTTTTTCTTTAGCCAGCTCTTGAAAGTCGTAAGAGGTGTATTGAGCTCCTTGATCACTGTGTAAGATCACTTCAAACGTCTCTCTGCCTTTACATGCAGCTTCTAGTGTATCTAAAACAAGCTTAACCTCTTGTGTGTCACTAACTTTATAGGCTATGATTTCGTTATTATATAAGTCCATAATGGTTGATAAATAAAGCATTTTCTCTCCATATGGTAAGTAAGTAATATCAGTAACCCACTTTTGATTAGGGCGATCAGCCTTGAAATCCTGTTTAAGAAGGTTTGGGACGACAAACTTGCTTTCCCCAGCAATATAAACCTTTCTTTTCACTTTGACTTGACACTGAAGGTTATATTTCTGCATGATCTTTTGTACGGTCTTTCGATTCACTTTTATTTTATGGTCATTTTTGAGAATGCCTCGTACGTTTCGATGTCCCACTCTAAATGAAAGGCTTTGACAAATATCTATAACCAACTGATGTAGAAGAGGTAACTCAGCTGAAACTCTCTTTTTCCACCTATAATAAGTTGACTTTGGAATCTCAAAACATTCACAAATAGTAGTGATCGGGTATTTTTCTTTATAAGCTTCTACGACTTCGACGAATACTTCTGGAACCACTTCCTTTCGATTTCTTGGTACTTTCCCGACAATTCATCTCGCATTTCATAATACTTCACTTTTTTTCTTAACTGACTTACTTCACTGTCATCATCAGGTCCTTTACCGAAAGCATATTGTTTTCCAATTGGTTGAGCTAACCTGTGCTCCTCACCATTCCTATACCATCTCATCCAAGTTTTGATTTGTGTCTTATTTTTAATACCAAACTTCTCCATAATCTCTTTGTTCGTTAGTTCCCCAGAAAGTTTTAAGCGTATCACTTCTCTTTTAATTTCTTCAGGATAAACCATCTTCTTCCCCATAACAAAAAACACCTCCAAATGTCGATAAATAATTAATACGACTCTGGGGGTGTTTTTTCCTGTCTCATATTATTGGGTCACTCTA
>NZ_WJID01000152.1:0-1243 GCF_010994055.1 Gracilibacillus thailandensis
GTATGGCATAGGAAATTACTAATAAGTTTTATAAAACCCCATATCCTTTTTCTATTATTCGTTGTTGAACAAGAATAGCGAAAGCGAAACGGTCAGCCGTATCGGTTGACTTGCAACTAGCAAGCTTTCAAAATGGCAACTCCATATGAATAGCTATTCTTGCTTCTTAAAATATACGTGTTGCATCACCTTTTCCTATCATACTTGCTTATAAAAGTTGTGATATCAATGGTTATATACTTTCCTTTTAAACAAAAAACAAGAGCCTTGTTAAAGACTCTTGAAAAATTAATATATAAATAAATGCTGTTAACTATAAATTCTTTTCCATAATGGTATTTTCACTTGATAACCACCATGATGCTCTAAATAAACGGGTAAATCACCGTGATAAATTAATTCTAACGCTTTCCACTCTTTTAAGTCCTGCGGTTTTACCAGGCATGCGGGTTTCTCATCAATGTAAATCCCTGCCTCTTTCAAGATGGTAACAACAAATTCCGAACAGAAATAAGCGTGCTCGCGTTGCCATTCCAAGTTAAAGAGGACACCAAATAGACCTAACAAATTATAGCGGTATTGATCTGTTTCAGCTTCCATTTTTTCTATCCGTTGCTTTAATGCATAATATGTATCATCCGATATCGATAATTGATAGATTGCACATTTCGAATGACTAAAAAACGGAGTACGTAAATTTTCTCTGACAAAGCCGCCAATCCAAGGATTATATGGATGCTTTCTTCCGAAACTATATACTTCTGTTAAAGAAGAATCAAAAGCAATCGATGCATGATTTAAAGTTGATTTTGTACACAGATTAATCATACGCGATAAAAGCGTCCCAGTATCTGTGAAAAGAAGATAAACTTTTTTCACCTTCGCCCCCTCCTTCCATCTCTATATGATAGTTTGTCTTATCGGTTTGGATAATGGGCTATAGATATATTTTGATGTAAGACTTGAGGCGTATTTTCTCCATTTATTTACTTTGATTTTCTTAGGTGGAAAAAAATTCAATACGCATGTATTTTTACTATAGTATATTTTTTACCGATGTGCAAGGGTGACTTGTCAATAAGTGTAAGAAGATCTGTGATCGATCTAGTTGTCATGTGAAAGTGGGTGGCCTACGCTAAAAAGCGATCTACATTTTTTTATCGTACGGACATTACATCTTTTATTTTACATTGTATCAAACTTCAAAAAGTTAGGTCGAGTAAGCGGGAATACTTTTATAACT
>NZ_WJID01000153.1:0-463 GCF_010994055.1 Gracilibacillus thailandensis
AACTGTCCAGACGTGCCCAACATGCGAAAAACAACGGAAAGGACTTACTCGATGCCAAAAACTATCAAAAACAAAAACGAAAAGTTGCGAGATTGTATGAACAAGTCATGAATCAACGTGCCGCCTTCCTTAACAAGTTAAGTACAGTCATCATCCAACACCACGATGTAATCTGTATTGAAGACTTGAACACGAAAGGCATGTTACGCAACCATAAATTAGCAAAATCTATCGCTGATGTATCATGGTCGAGCTTTGTATCCAAACTAACATACAAAGCAGCATGGTACGGCAAAACGATCGTGAAAATAAGTAAATGGTTTCCATCCAGTCAACTATGTTCTGCTTGTGGATATCACGATGGCAAGAAGTCGCTTGAGATAAGGGAATGGACTTGTCCAGTTTGCCATACGCACCACGATCGAGATGTCAATGCGAGCAAAAATATTCTAGCCGAGGGATT
>NZ_WJID01000154.1:0-738 GCF_010994055.1 Gracilibacillus thailandensis
TCCCAAGAATCCCCCACTTCAAACATCCTGAAAGGAGGTTAAGTGGGGGTAGTTCAAGGTGTCTATGCTAAATGTGTTTACTATTCATAATTAAGTAGATCCTTTATACTAAGCTAAAAGTATTGTATATTTTGCGAATCATCTTTTAATACTGTAAAATATCTTATGGTTTGTAGAATGGTGACATATATCAAATGAAAAAGAGGAATAATGACTTAGGTAATAATGCATTTTTATCTGAAATGAACTACATCTACCAATGCGAGACTCCAATTAAACATCCAAGAGAAAGGAAGAGGTATACATGGCAAAAATAGAAAACATGACAACTGATGGTGGTTACGTTATTAATGTAAAGCCCACAAGTAAAGCTGTTTATATGAATGTAGTGGGGACTTTTACACCTGAGCAAGCGAACAAATTCCATCAAGATTATGAAAAGCAGATAGGCTCCATTTCTACTTATGATTATGTGTTACAAGTAGATTGCAAGGATATGGAGGTAATCAATCAAGAGATGACACCAAAGTTAGCCCAATCCTTTAAGTTATATAAAAAATCTGGTTTTAAAAAAGTCGAATTCGTAATCACTGATAATGTAGCGATCAAAATGCAGCTGAACCGTATTGCCAGAACGGTTGATTTGCCTAACTATGAAATAATTGAAGCATAAAAAAACGCGAAAAGTCCTTTTAATAGTGAACTGCACCCTGTCAAGTAGACAGTGGAAATAATAAA
>NZ_WJID01000155.1:0-755 GCF_010994055.1 Gracilibacillus thailandensis
CACTCTGGCTTGCTGAAAAGGCGGCCCACCAAATAGCCCTTCGTAGGTAAGGAGAGCCTCTTTTGGAGATGTGTATTTCGGTAGCGTTAAATTGGCCAGACTGTTTAACCGCGGGATCTAGGCCTGCAAATGCGACTAATTGTTCTGGGCGATCAAAACGTTCTATCGAGCCAATTTCACCTATGATAACCGCTGCTGTGACATCTCCAATACCTTTTATAGTGGTTAAATAGGTTGCTTGTTGTTCGATGAGTATAGAAAGCTTTTCTTCAATCTGATGTATTTGACGATCTAGTAAAGAAAGTTGTTCAAGTAATAGATGGATTTGCGTTCGAAAAGAATCTGTGGCCATGGTAATGCCGAAGCTCTCTGCTGCAGATTCTTTAATCCTAGTCGCTTTTTCATGTGCTCTTTTTTGTCCATAGGCTTGTTTACTGGCCTCATTTAAGAATGCAGCTAAGCTATCTGTATCAATGGTGTGTATGTCTTCTGGCATAGGATAATGAAAAAGCAATTCAGAAGAAAATGCCCCAAATACTTCGGAAAACAACTCTTCATATTCTGGGAATACCTGGTCGAGAAGCGCTATGATCTTTCGTTTGATATCCGAACTTTGATCTACCAGGGAATAACGCAATCTTTCCAAATGCCTTATCTGAAGCAAATCTTCTTCTATAAAAGGCGTTGCTTCTGGAGCGTCAATTCTAATAACTTGTGCAATGAGAAAAGCATCACGAGTATCTGTTTTTGTCTTA
>NZ_WJID01000156.1:0-745 GCF_010994055.1 Gracilibacillus thailandensis
GAACTTGTTGATCACTCTTATCTAGTTTTTAGGGTACATAAAAAAAACTAAAAAAACTCTTGCATTCTATGTGAATGATGAGTTATAATGTATCTTGTCCTTGAAAAAAGAGTCTGGTGACGATAGCGGAGAGGTCACACCTGTTCCCATGCCGAACACAGTAGTTAAGCTCTCCAGCGCCCATGGTAGTTGGGGCTCACGCCCCCGCAAGAGTAGGACGTTGCCAGGCAAGATACACAGGAGGATTAGCTCAGCTGGGAGAGCACTTGCCTTACAAGCAAGGGGTCGCAGGTTCGAGCCCTGCATCCTCCACCATTTCAGCCGGTCTAGCTCAATTGGTAGAGCAACTGACTTGTAATCAGTAGGTTGGGGGTTCAAGTCCTCTGGCCGGCACCATTTGGGAGCCATTAGCTCAGTTGGTAGAGCATCTGACTTTTAATCAGAGGGTCGGAGGTTCGAATCCTCCATGGCTCACCATTCAAGCGGGTGTGGCGGAATTGGCAGACGCGCTAGACTTAGGATCTAGTGTCTCTTGACGTGGGGGTTCAAGTCCCTCCACCCGCACCATACAATTATAATAATTAACTATATGCGGAAGTAGTTCAGTGGTAGAACACCACCTTGCCAAGGTGGGGGTCGCGGGTTCGAATCCCGTCTTCCGCTCCAGGAAATTAATCATTTAGTTTGCCAAGTGATTAATGCATTATTCCTTGCCGGGGTGGCGGAATTGGCAGACGCACAGGAC
>NZ_WJID01000157.1:0-725 GCF_010994055.1 Gracilibacillus thailandensis
ATTGCCATTTCATACATTTTTTACTTGCCAAATACAACCTAGTAAATTGTTTTCTCATAATATTCCTCCTCTTAAATATTTTCATATAAAGTGTAACACGAAAAAATTACTATTTAAAGGTTTTTTTGGTAAAATATATCAACATAAACCAATATTTATATTAATTCTCACAAAAAACAACTTAGTTTGATTATATTAGTTAACTAGACTCAAATATTATGTCTGATACCACTTAAAATGGGATACGTATCATGTGAAGAAATTTGGCAATTTAAGATATGACGAGTTAGTTTATAACCAACAAATCGCTAATTTAAGTTCTTAACACAACGGTTGAGCGGTTCTTGCGATCTGGGTTGTTCATAAGCAGAGACTGTAAACCCAAGTTGGCCTTTTCGAATACGCTAAACCACATCACCAATAGTTTAAGAGAGTGCTTTTTACAATAGTTTACATTGGAAGCTTAAGAACTTCATATACCAAAAACGTTATATTCCTTTTAATCCCCAGATCTTCTGAAGTCTATCCTTTGGAAAGGAAGCATTTTTCCCATCACAAAAAGTTCAGTCCATTATTGATGGAGTTTTCAACAATGAATCAGAACTTTTAAAGGAGAAGCTGTCTTTAAGTACTTAAAAGAATAATATTGAATAGTAAAAGTTGGATAAACACTGTTATATCAATTATGAACTGCACCCTGTCAAGTAGACAGTGGAAATAATAAA
>NZ_WJID01000158.1:0-698 GCF_010994055.1 Gracilibacillus thailandensis
TTACGTCTTTTAAAACCACAGGCTCTGCCTGTGTGAAAATAAAACTTATAGAGTGGTAACAAAAAACTCCTCTCGATATAATAGAATTTGGCCGCCAAACCGAATTCTAAACACGAGAGGAGCTTAAGACATATGTCTAATGACAATAGTTTATCACACACAAGATGGAATTGTAAGTATCACATTGTATTCATACCAAAGTATAGAAGAAAAGTAATCTTTGGAAAATTGAGAAGAGACATAGGAGCGATATTGAGAAGGTTATGCGAAATGAAAGATGTTGAAATCATCGAAGCACACGCAATGCCTGATCATATTCATATGTTAGTGAGAATACCACCTAAGATGTCTGTATCTTACTTTATGGGTTATCTCAAAGGAAAAAGTTCATTAATGATACATGATAGACATGGCAATTTAAAATATAATCATGGTAATCGAACTTTTTGGGCGAAGGGATATTATGTAAGTACAGTAGGATTAAATCAAAAAACGGTAGCAAAATATATTCGTGAGCAAGAAGCAGAGGATCGATTACGAGACAATATGAGTAAGCGCGAATACGTAGATCCATTCAAAAAATAAGGAGAAAGATAAACGGTTGGCGGTCACTTGAGGGGCCACTTTAGTGGCTACGTTGGTAAAGTGCCCTTATAGGGCGAAATTAAAACCGCCGGTTCTACCGGCGGATACTTACT
>NZ_WJID01000159.1:0-608 GCF_010994055.1 Gracilibacillus thailandensis
ATACTACGAATGTTGTGAACGGAAACATTCAACTGTTGGATGGTCATATCAAATTACCTAAGTTGAAAATGGTTAAAATCAAACAACATCGAGAAATCCCATCCGAATACAAAATCAAATCTTGTACACTATCTATGACTTCATCAGGAAAATACTATATTTCTATTCTTACAGAGTATGAAAAGGAGATGGAAACCAAAGAAATAGAAAAAGTGGTTGGCTTAGATTTTGCGATGGATGGGTTGTTTGTCGATAGTGAGGGTGAGAAAGCCAATTACCCTAAGTTTTATCGACAAATGCTTGAGAAATTAGCAAAAGAACAGCGTAAATTGTCTCGTAAGAAGAAAGGTTCTTCCAATTGGCATAAACAACGTATTCGAGTAGCTAAAATTCAAGAGAAAGTCGCCAATCAACGCAAGAATTTCCTTCACCATCAATCAAAAGAATTAGTAACGAATTATGATGCGGTTGTGATGGAAGATTTGGATATGAAAGGCATGTCACAAGCACTTCAATTTGGGAAAAGCGTAGCTGATAATGGTTGGGGAATGTTCACTTCTTTCTTGCAGTACAAACTAAATGAACAAGGGAAACAACTTATCAAAATA
>NZ_WJID01000016.1:0-82870 GCF_010994055.1 Gracilibacillus thailandensis
GGAAGACATTGCAACGATTATTGATCCGAATGCTCGAATGGAAGATAAGGCAATGGCCTCCCTATTCACCTTTGTAAAGCCAGCTAAGTTCTTGGATACAATGGGGGATGTGGCAGGGCCAGGGTTGAAGAATTTCTCAGGTAGTAATAAGGCTTCTGTTAAACCTGTTTCAAATATGAAAGAGTTTTGGGATATGGAATTTGGGAAATCTATTAATAATTCCCTATCAAAATCAAAAGTAAAGTATGATGGACAATCAATTTATAAAGTAGAAAAGAAAACTGATAATTAATATCTGAAAAAGGGATATGGAGGAATTTAAATGGATGGAAAGATGGAAGGAATATTGAATATACTAGATAGACTTAATTCAAATATTAATATTGTTAACAAAGAGGATTTAGATGAGCAGTACGAAAACCTAGAGGATTTTAGAGATTTAATTAGAGATTTAATTAGAGATTTAGATATTTTATTAAACAGTTTTAATTCAGTAAATCAGAATGATGGTGATGAAGTAGAGAGAATGTTATTTGAACTTCATAGAATTATTACGACGTTTGAATGGCATTTTTCTGAAGTCAGTGATTTGAACACAAAAATTTTAAAAGAATATAAGGACAAAATCAATAACGTCTAGTCTAGAAAAAGATAACTATTTCGTTTATATATTGTACCATTTCTTGGTGTGTAGAAGAAAACGGAAAAATACAATAATTATTAATCCAATAAAGCTCCAAAGAATCAATTCAATAAATTACCTCCACCACTAGCCCGTTTTGAATTAGTTTGCTATAATGAGCATAATAAAAATTGGAAATGCGTTGATAAGAAATAGTACTTGCTAACTTGTTTTTAGAAAGTTGCTGGTTGATGAAAAGCAATAACAGGGAAGCAGGGAACTCGTCTTAGAGCAGACTTAGTGAAACCTAAACGATGTAGAGATTAGCTAAGGACGGAACCCCGCCGTTAACAGGGAAGGATATAAGGCAAATCTGTCTGTATCTGGATAAGTGCATGATAATAGTTGATTATCATGAAATCGGGGTGGTACCGCGTAAGCATAAGTCTTTCGTCTCCATAGCAATTGCTGGAGATGAAGGGCTTTTTTTATTTTCAAATTTAAGGGAGGAATGTACAATGTTTAATCACCAAAAATACGAAAAGCAATACTTTTTGCCGCCGACTCTTTCTTATGACTGGGTGAAGAAAGAAACGATAGAGAAAGCACCAACATGGTGCAGTGTTGATTTGCGGGATGGAAACCAGGCATTACCGATCCCGATGAATTTGGAAGAAAAGCTAGAAATGTTTCAACTGTTGGTAGATATCGGCTTTAAAGAAATAGAAGTTGCCTTTCCAGCTGCCTCTGATACAGAATTTAATCTGGTGCGGACACTGATTGACAACAATATGATCCCTGACGACGTGACGATTATGGTGATCACGCAGGCGAGAGAGCACATTATCCGTAAAACGTTTGAAGCGGTTCAAGGTGCTCCCAATGCAATTATCCATCTATACAATTCGACTTCAGAAGCCCAGCGCAGACAGGTCTTCAAGAAAACCAAGGATGAGATCAAACAAATTGCTGTAGATGGAGCCGTTTTAGTAAAAGAGCTTGCAGAGGAAACAGAAGGCAATTTTTATTTCCAATACAGTCCAGAAAGTTTTCCAGGAACAGAAGTGGATTATGCATTAGATATTTGTAATAGTGTGTTAGATATTTGGAAGCCAACACCCGAACATCAAGCAATCATCAATATACCGACAACAGTCGAGAATGCGATGCCTCATATTTTTGCCAGTCAAATTGAATATATCCATAAAAACTTATCGTACCGCGATGGTGTCAGGTTGTCGATTCATCCACATAATGACCGTGGCTGCGGAGTAAGTGATGCCGAATTTGGTGTTTTGGCAGGTGCAGAGAGAGTAGAAGGAACCTTATTTGGCATAGGGGAACGTACGGGAAATGTCGATCTGATTACGTTGGCAATGAATATGTATTCTCAAGGATATGATCCTAAATTGAATTTTAGTAACTTAGGAGCGATTCGAAAACAGTATGAAGGACTGACAAGAACGGCAGTATATGAACGACAGCCTTATTCCGGTGATCTTGTTTTTACAGCATTTTCTGGGTCACATCAAGATGCTATCTCCAAAGGCATGAAATACCGCAAGGAAAATCAGGTGGAAAAATGGGATGTACCGTATATTCCAGTAGATCCCATGGATTTGGGACGAAATTATCAAACAGATGTAATCCGTATAAACAGTCAGTCTGGTAAAGGCGGGATCGGTTATATCCTCGAAACCAATTATGGTATTAAGCTCCCGTATAAAATGAACGAAGAAATGGGATATGCTACGAAAAGAGTATCGGATCAAACAAATCGAGAGCTGTCTTCCGAGGAAATCTACCATGTTTTTAAAGAGCAGTATCTTGATTATTGCCCGCATTTCCAGTTAGTTGATTATCGCTTTGAAAAAGGAGAGCAGCAGGAAGTCACTTTGAAATTAAAACAAGCCGAGCAAAACATCGAGTTACAAGGAGAAGGTACTGGAAGTTTAGATGCAGTCAGTAATGCATTAAAAACGTCCTTTAAGCTTGATTATGAATTGGAAGTGTATGAGCAACATTCCTTAGGAAAAGATTCTCTGGCAGAATCCTGTGCACAGATCGGAATTTCACATAACGGGCAAATGTATTGGGGAGCTGGAATTGATGAGGATATTATGAAGGCATCGGTGCAGGCTTTGGTGGTTGCGGTAAATAGGTTGGTAGCTTTTAAGTAGATGGAAAGGGAAAAATTGCAGGCTGGCTCTGAAACTATAGTTGATAGGAGGACTTTGAAAATTTTAATAGAAATGGAGCAGTACAAAGAATTTGCACAAAAATGAAGTATTTCAAGAAGTCATTAAAGCATCACCAGATGCATTTACAACCTTTTGCAATAGAATAAGATTATTGTGTTTCACTATTGTTGAAAATTTATATGAGGTCGTGCTTATTCAAGTATCTTAGAGGTGGGACTTCTTCTTCAATGTGTTATGATGTCATAAAAGACAGGTAACAAGTACCTGTCTTTTATTTATCAGACTCAATTAAATAAGATTAATATTGACATCAGTATGTCTTAAGAAGATAGAAAATTAAGTTGGAACATGTATTAATTAATTTTTACAGCCATTTTTTTCACAATTAATTTTAGAATTTGTGTTCACCCAATGATTCGCATGGTCATTAGTATTATAACCACATCCTGTACTGCCGCCTTTTGTACCACTATGAATAATTCCTGTTGGGGTATGTTTCACAGCCATAATGTCACCTCCATTTCTTACTTAATATAGGTAATTATACACTAAAACAAAACCGCTTTCAAGAACTTGTGTTCGCTTAGTTCTGTGCGTTTATTTAAATCTATAAACCTACATTAGTAAATAAAGCTGCGAAGCTATAGACTAATGTACGGTAAATGAAATTGCAAAGTCTTTATTTTTTGATGAGCGAAGAAATTATTAGCTCTACCATAACATAGAAATCTGAACTATAATTTTTTATATTACTAATAAACTAGTCATAAAGTCGTCAAACAACATGTACTATCATTTGCAAAAATGATACAATTTACTAAGGGAATTACGAAAAAAGTCTCACTGAAAATCCAGCTATTTGGTATGAAGGGCAACGGTGTAAGCTTTGATGATCGCAGTCAATAGGCATGAGGGGTCTAACGTTCGTTTGAATATTGAGAGACGTGTATTAGATCCTTTAAAACCTGTTTCTAAATATAGTCTGAGAATAGAGGTGCAAACATGCTCCACCCAGGCCTGTACGAACAAATCGTAAACAAAGAATTAAAACAAGCGTTATCTATGCTAGAAGACGATCAATATGATATAAGCAAAGAAAACCTAGATGCAGAAGAAGCCAGCAAAAAATTGGCTAGCTATATTACAGATGTAACTCGAAGAGCATTAACCATGCTGCGTGAAAAAACCAAGAAGGATAAATCACTACTCTATCAAATAAAAGTTTGTAATAAAATTATTCGTTACCTAAGTAAAACATTAGATGAGGAAACCTTAGCATCGCTTCAAATTCAGGAAGAAGGAGAAGTGCTTACTTCCTTGTATGAGAAGTTAAATACGGCAAGCAGTATACATCCCACAGACAAACCTATTCGACCACTTACTTCTTTATCTGAAACATCCTTATTTACCGGATCAAAAAGTGAGCCAAATATGGTCAATGAATTGAAAAAGGAAATTGTAAGTTCGGACAAGATTCAAATGCTAGTCTCGTTTATTAAATGGAGTGGGCTACGAATCATTTTTGACGAATTAAAACAATTTACCGATCGTGGCGGAAAACTTCACATTATTTCAACCTCCTATATGGGTGCGACGGACTATAAAGCAATCAATGAATTGAGTAAATTACAGAATACGACGATCAAGTTATCTTACAATGTTAAAGTGACTCGTCTTCATGCGAAAGCATATATTTTTAAGCGCGATACCAATTTCAGCACAGCCTATATCGGTTCATCCAATTTATCCAATCCTGCGTTAACTTCTGGATTGGAATGGAATCTAAAAATCACGGAGAAAGAATCATTTGATGTGATGAAGAAAGTCGATGCTACGTTTGATTCTTACTGGAATGATGAAGAGTTTATTTTATTTGATCCAAACAAACAAGAGGATCACGATGTGTTAAAAGAATCATTGCAGCCGTATCGAGCAGAAGAAAGTCATTTTGCCACCTTTGATATTCGGCCTTTTCCTTACCAACAAGAAGTGCTGGATAAATTACAGGCAGAACGGGAAGTACATCAACATTATAAAAATTTAATTGTTGCAGCGACTGGTGTTGGCAAAACGGTTATTTCAGCATTTGATTATAAGCGCTTTTTGGAGCAGAATGGTCGACCTGCTAGGCTTTTGTTTGTTGCCCATCGAAAAGAAATATTAAAACAAGCATTGGAAACCTATCGTCATATTTTAAAGGATTTTAATTTTGGAGAATTATTATTTGGAGGGACTAAAGTCCAATCTATTGATCACCTCTTTATTACGATAGACAGTTTGAACAGTAAAGCGTTGTTTGAACATACGTCTAGTGATTTTTATGATTACATTGTTGTCGATGAATTTCATCATGCAGCGGCAGCCTCCTATCAAAGGTTATTAGATTACTATTCTCCTAAGGTTTTGTTAGGGTTGACGGCAACGCCTGAGCGGATGGATGGTAAAAATGTGATTAACTACTTTGATGGCCGAATTGCTGCTGAAATCCGTTTGACAGAGGCAATCGATCGAAAATTACTAAGTCCGTTTCAATATTTTGGTGTCACCGATACGGTCGATTTATCCAATGTAAAATTTACACGAAAAGGTTACGATCTGAAGGAATTAGAGAATGTTTATACCCATAATACGAAACGTGTTCAGCAAATTATTCATAGTGTAAACAAATATGTAACAGATATCGATACAGTAAAGGGATTAGGGTTTTGCGTCAGTGTAGAGCATGCAAAATATATGGCTCAGCAATTTAGTAATTACGGTATTCCTAGTTTAGCATTGGATGGCAACACCCATCATGAAATACGAGATAATGCGAAGAAGTTATTGGAAAAAGGGGACATCACCTTTATCTTTGTTGTAGATCTTTACAATGAAGGGGTGGATATTCCCCAGGTTAATACGATTTTATTTTTGCGTCCAACCGAAAGTTTGACGGTATTTTTGCAGCAGCTAGGTCGTGGGCTCCGTTTGCATGACGATAAAGAATGCTTAACGGTCCTTGATTTTATCGGACAAGCGCATAAGGAGTATAAGTTTGAAGATAAATTTCGTGCCTTAATCGGGCGCTCTCGTCATGCTATTAAGCATTATGTGGAAAACGGTTTCTCTAATTTACCACGGGGGAGTTTTATCCAGTTAGAAAAGCAAGCAAAAGACTATGTGCTTCGAAATATTAAAACGATTAAGAATTCGAAGCAGAATATCCTGATGAAACTTGAAAACTTTAAATATAATACAAGTCAGAAGCTAACATTAGTTAACTTTCTGGAGTTTTACCAACTTTCCCCATTTGAATTCTATGGTCGTAATGGTGATCGTTCCTTTTATCGCTTGCTGGTAGAAGCCGGACTATATGATGACTTTCAGTATGAAAAAGAGAAAGAAATCACGAAGCGTATTCCCTATTTATTACATATTAATTCGGAGCACTTGTTAAGCTTCTATCTACGTTATCTAGAGGATGAGGAAGTACGTAATCAGGAAGAACAATTAATGGTAAACATGTTATATTACACGTTTTACCGAAAGAGTCCGGAAAAATTAGGTTTTGATTCAATTGCAGAAGGCTTACATGAAGTATTAAAAAGTAATGAGATGAAGAAAGAGATACAAGCAATTTTTACGTATAATTATCGACATTTAGAACTAGTGGAAAAATCGCATGATTTAACCTTCGCATCGCCATTACGTGTTCATTCTAGTTATTCAACAGATCAAGTTTTATCAGCCTTGGGTTATTATAATGAGCAACAACGTCCAGAGTTTCGTGAAGGTGTAAAATATTTGAAAGATAAAAAGGTAGATGTCTTTTTCATCACTTTAAATATATCGGATAAAGATTTTTCTCCTTCGACGATGTATGATGATTATGCAATGAATGAGTGGTTATTTCATTGGCAATCGCAAAGTAGAACATCGATAACTTCTGAAACTGCTCAGCGATATATCCATCATCGCGAGCGCAATCATCAAATTTTATTATTTGTGCGTGAATATAAACAAGAGAATGGCTATGCGGCGCCTTTTACTTATTTAGGAACCGCTGATTATGTAAGACATTCGGGCAATAAGCCAATTAGTTTTGTTTGGAAACTCCATGAAAAAATACCAGCAAAGCTGATTGTTCAAGTGAATAAACATATCTTATAAATAACGTCTTCCTCATACTACGAGGGAGACGTTTTAGTTTTCATTATTTTTTTGACAGCAGGAATATCTGCTGCTGCCCAGATGAGTGAATCTAAATGTTCTGGTGCAAGCCATACTAATTTAGCATGTTCGGTTGCTTTTGGTGTTCCTTCTTTAATGGCTGCTTTGATTACGTGGAGATGAATCGTGAAGGTGTCGTATTCATGTGTATATTCACAAATAATTTCATCGGTTGTTATTTTACAATCTAGTTCCTCTAGTATTTCACGTTGTAAGGCCTCATGTGCAGCTTCGCCTTTTTTTATTTTACCCCCAGGGAACTCCCATTTATTAGGCATGCTCATTTTAAGTGAACGTAAAGCACAAAGAATTTCATGGTTATCATTTTCAATACAGGCAGCAGCTACTTCGATTGTTTTTTCCATTATGATCCTCCAGTGAGAAGACTGTAAATATATCATTTAAATTAGTGGAAAATCCCTTGAATAGAATGAATGTTCGATTTGATTGTGATATACTAAAAAATGGATAACGTTCTTATAGGGCAAGGTCGGCTAATCCCCTTATGAAAGGGGGTGATGCTTATGAGCATGTATGAGAGCTTCATGGTACTATTTGGTTTCGGTACCTTCTTGATTGCATTGCTCGCTTTGATCGTATCACTGATCAATAGAAAATAGACCTCCCTATTAACCAACCAAGTGAGTAGGAGAGGTCTATCACAATCGATAGCCGATCCCTCTAGGGGAACCGCTTATCCATAACCCGTAGTGACAGCTACGGGTTATTTAGTATATGCATTGCTCAATATAAGTATAACATAACTTAAAACAATTTGTGAATACAAGCAACTGGAATATGAAGCCTAAATGTAGTGATTATAAAGATGAAAATCCTTATAGGATTCCCACTTATCTAATTGAGCTGCCACAAAAATTTTCCTTCAATAATGAAAAAAGAAATCAGGTTTCGGAGTCATGCAACACTATCTTTAATTTTTACAATAAAATCTTTAATTTACTTAGTTTTTATATCAACTGTATTCTGCTAATATTTAATGAATAGAAAAGAAAGCGCTATCTATTAAACAACATGTTATGAGTGGAGGAGGTATTAGAATGGGACAAACAAATAAATTAGCACATCGAATGGCGAATAAAACGATTAAACTCGTTGATGCACAAGGGAACCCTGTAGCAGGGAAGGAAGTGGAACTGAAACAGACCAATCATCAATTTTTATTTGGTTCTGGGATTTTTGATGTCATCGATGTAGCAAATAAGAATGTACCAGCAGACAGACTTGCATTTCAAGAAGAAAAACTAGATAAATTTATAGATGTATTTAACGCTGGTACATTACCTTTCTATTGGGGAAGGTTCGAATCCGAAAAAGGTAAACCTCAAACAAAAGAATTACAGGCAGCAGCTCAGTGGTTAAAAGAGAGAAATGTAACGGTGAAAGGACATCCACTTTGTTGGCACACCGTAACAGCTCCTTGGCTTCTAGATATGAGCAATGAAGAAATTTTGCAAGCACAGTTTGCTAGAATTGAACGGGAAGTTACAGATTTCAAAGGCCTTATCGATATGTGGGATGTCATTAATGAAGTAGTCATTATGCCGATTTTTGACAAATATGATAATGGTATCACCAGAATAAGTAAAGATTTGGGGCGTGTTGGTATTATAAAAGAAATGTTTGCGAAGACACGTGAATTTAACCCAGATGCGACCTTGTTATTAAATGACTTCAATACATCAATAAATTATGAAATATTAATTGATGGCTGCTTAAATGCAGGTATCCAAATTGATGCGATTGGTATTCAGTCCCATCAACATCAAGGATATTGGGGACGTGAGAAATTAGAAGAAGTATTAGATCGCTTTTCACATTTCGGTCTTCCAATTCACTTTACAGAAAATACATTAACATCTGGACACCTGATGCCACCTGAAATAGATGATTTGAATGATTATCAGATTCCAGAATGGCCATCTACACCAGAATTCGAGGAACGTCAGGCGCAAGAAGTGGAAGAAATGTATTCTATTTTGTTTGAACATCCTCTTGTAGAGGCGATTACGACATGGTCCTTCAGTGATGATGGTGCATGGCTTGGGGCTCCAGCGGGATTTGTTCGGAAGGATAACAGTTTGAAGCCATCTTATGAGGTATTAAAGAAATTAATTAAAGGTGATTGGTATACGAATAAACAATCTAAAACAGATGACAACGGTATGGTATCATTGGAAGGATTCCTTGGAGATTATGACCTTTTATGTGATGGTAAAAAGGTAAGCTTTACATTAGATAAGAGTGAAGGAACTATGCAGTTGGTAGTGTGAATCGGGGACAGGTTTCTTGTCCCCTTTTATTCGTAAAAATGGTATGTAAAGAAAGCATCTAAAACGCAGTAATTTAATAAAAATAAGAAGAGCCATGAAATTGATTGAAAGTTTAGGCCGGTTAAAAGCGGATCGCTTGGATATGATTTTGTTCATGAGGTTTCCCCTTATTTTCATGGAGGTGAATTGTAAACGTATCACATTCATGTGTATATTCACAAATAATCTCAGTGGTTGCAAATTTACAATCCAGTTCTTCTAATATTTTGCGTTGTAATGCTCATGTGCAGTTTCACCTTATCCCTAGGGAACTCCCATTTACTAAGCATGTTCTTCGTATGTGAGCGCAAAGCACTTAGATTTATGGTTATCATTTTCAATACAGGCCACAGCTACTTCTATTGTTTTTTTCATCATGATCCTCCAATTGGTAAAGTTATTTGAGAAAAATCCATTTAATTGAGAATTATTATCACTTGTTGTATAGTAAATAGTAACAATACTATATTGGAGTTAAGGAGAATATATCATGCAAATATACTGGACTAAAATAAATAAAATCATAGAAGAAACACCTGAGGTCAAAACGTACCTGCTCGACTGTCCGGAAGACTTTACATGGGAAGAAGGTTCCCACACCCACTTCGCATTGGAAGGCTTTAATGCTGGAGATAAACCAAACCGTAGCCTGATTCGTCACATGTCCATTTCCACTCTACCAAATGAAAATTCAATCGGTATTACAACACGTATCAGAGAGCAGTGTTCTGAATTTAAATCGATTTTAAGAAATATGGAGATTGGCAATGAAGTGGCCATATTTAAGACACATTCGAATGTACCACTTAAAAGAGAAGACAAAAATGTTTATTTGCTGTCATCTGGTGTCGGCCTAGCAACTTTCAGACCGCTTGTACTTGATTATTTCGAACGCGCTGACAACGTCAATCAAATGCATTCTCTGAACATCGATTCATCAAAAGATTTTTTATTTACCAATATTTTTCAACCTGCACCTGACAAGAAGTTCACATCACAGTTTGTTGATAACCGTAAAGACTACTATGAAGAAGTGAAAAATCTTGCTGCTGACAAGGATGGTCTCTTCTACGTTGTCGGCAGTGATGAATTCCTTGTTCAGAACATAGAAGTACTTCGTGAGCAGGGCATCAACCCGGAACAAATTATGCTTGATAAGCATGAACAATCACGATCTGAGTTTTTAGCATTTTAAAAAGAAGATTATCTTTGTGGAAATCCAGAAGCCTAGTTCCTCTGTACAAATAAGGGGGAATTAGGCTTTTTTATGAAGTTAACGCGTTAAATGCATACACGTAAATGGGTATGAAGAACGTCTAGGTAAGTTGTATGAATCAAACGATCAGATAAGTTTATTGTTAATTTGTATAAGTATACTTTACTTTTTTTAAAGAAAAAGTTTATAATTTCTGTAGAGGTGATGATAATGAAAGGGAATTTTGATGATTCGATATCCAATAAAGTGTATGAATATCGAGTCCTTGCCAGAATGTCTCAACGAGAGCTGGCAGAGAAAGTTGGTGTTTCTAAACAAACCATTTTTGTAATGGAGAAAGGAAACTATGTTCCTACGTTACTACTAGCCTTTCGTATTGCTGATTTCTTTGAAGTTGATGTGAACGATATTTTTACTTATGAGAAAGGAAATGATTAAATTGAAAATTGAATCTATCTTTGATCCTTTAAGAACCTGGGCGGAACAATCACCTGGTAATTGGAATATCCTCCTTGGTAGTGGTTTTGTATTGCTTACAGTTGGAATGATTCTAGTATTCGTATTTACGAAGAAAATGGGTAAAGGTGATGAAAGAACCAATACCATAAATTTAAAAAGTTCCCTCATTATGTTATGGGGAATAGTTATATGTGATTTTATTTTCCCGAAAGAATACATGTGGCAAATTTTCCTCTTATTTAAATATGGTTTGGCATTAATCGCTTCGGGAATATATCTAGCTGTTCAATATAAGAGAGATTTTTTAAACTAACTAGATTAGTGCAAAACAAAAGTATAGTAAATATGAATAAGGCAAAGAGGTGTAAAAAGTATTTGACACACCCTTTTGTCTTATTTTATTATGTGGGTGTAAAACGTTTTTTACACCATTCGGATGTGGAGGATATTGGATGGAAAACAGAATTAAGCATTACAGAGAGAAAAACAGTCTTTCACAAGGTGATTTAGCTGAATTGTGTAATGTAAGTAGACAAACAATTAACGCTATTGAGAACAACAAATATGACCCAAGTTTACAATTAGCATTTGATATTTCCAGAAATTTAAGTGTTACTATGGAGGATTTATTTGTACCTAAGGTGAAAAACAGATCGTGAAAACTTTTCTAAAGTGTGAAGGTTTATATTAGAGAGTTGAAGATGCTCTTTTATAATAAAAAATACGAATATGGGGGAAATAATAATGAAAAATAAAAGACGTTTCAGCATAATGTTATCTAGTTTACTTTTACTTATTTTAGTGGGTTTTGGATTATACAAATGGATTAGATTCAATATGTTAGATATTAACACTATATTTTTTATAGCTATAGCTATTGCTTATTTATTCAACTCATTAAATTGGGGAGATATGCAAGGAGGCGATAATGAAGATGAATTAGATAAGCATATTTCTACTCAAAGTGCTAAGATAAGTTATTTTATTGTATTAATAATTGCCGGGATCACTTTATTTACAACCGACTTTGCAGTTAATTTCAATGATATTGAAAATATGCCACTTCTATTTGTTTTTTGTTCTTCATTAATAGTCTTACCTATAACGGAGTATTTCTTTTCTAAAAAATTTAAATAAGGCTAGACATACCCTTCATATTATATCTTTTAGAGTTTTGTTGCGTTAGCTATTACATAATTCTGCTATGATATGAGGGGGCAAACTCTAGGAAAATATGTGGAAAGCAGTTGCCATAGCCTAGCTTCCATAATAATATTTTTCGCGGTGATGGATTGATAGGTAACTGTTCTAATGTCTGAGCATTAACCGTCGAGGGTAACCCCTAGTTTAAACACTACCATGTCCCTACTTTTAATGGTTTCCAGGATGGCCGTTAGTCATTATCCTTCTCCCCGAACTATAACATTGCCGAGAAGGATGTATCACTTACTCCTTTTTGTTTCAGTTCACACTCCATATTTTGGTCAACATCTCCTAGTTCGGTATGCTTCCATTACAGGTAATATACATAATGGCTCAGTATTAGTTTTCAGCGTCTGTAAACATAATGGTATAGTATATTTATTAACTTGTCATGATGAATAAAGGAGATGAACAGAATGAAGCCTATTACCAAAAAACGAACGAAGGCTATTTTAATTGACTTAGCCATTTCGAGTGCTGTAACTGTTGGTGTAGAGTATTTCTTAAGGAAAAAAGTAAAAAATGAAGCTGTTCATGTTGTCGTAACACCAACTGTCGTTATGTGGGCGCTTGAATATATGCAACTGCGAAAATGTGGTCAAACCTTTGGCTACAAAAAAATGGGTCTGACGCTTGTGAATAAGAATAATGCTCAACTGACATCGAGCCAAATCGTGAAACGTATAGCGTACAGAGATACAGTGAGCACCATTGATTATCTGAAAGACGCTAAAACATTCGAGGAACAAGATGGAGCGGTACTTCCTCATGATCGCTATGCAAAGACAGTGGTTAAAGAAGTATAAGAATTACAACACTCCGTTTGTTGAAGTGATTAGGTAGCCTTTCTTAGATGAGAATAATATATAGAGAGGTGTCTAATTTCTTGATTTGGGTTGAATAGTAGACATGTAAATATTTTATAGTTGAATTTTTGATGAAAAATGATAAAATTCTTCAAGTGCCAACTAACCAATTATCTGAAAATTTTCAAAAAACAACAAGGAGTGCTTATCATCATGAGTAAGGATTTGGTGTTAATTCAAGATCCTATGGCGATTTTTGCTTATTTAAGCGCAATTGTCGGGATTGTATTTATGTTATCTACTATTGATAATAAATTTCTGCGTAAATTTTTTCGATATGCTCCACCTTTAATCTGGATGTATTTTTTACCAATGCTCTCTACGACGTTTGGTATTATTCCGCAAAGTTCGGATTTATATAGTTTTCTAAGTACGTATATCCTTCCGGCGGGCTTGTTATTACTAATGATTAGTACGAACGTTCCGGCCACGTTTAAGCTTGGCGGGAAAGCTGTTGTACTATTTTTGGCAGGGACCATAGGCGTTGTTATTGGTGGACCGATTGCATTTGCGCTCTTCCAAGGAATGCTGCCAGAGGAAGCTTGGCGTGGAGTCGGTGCGCTTGCTGGAAGTTGGATTGGTGGATCAGCCAATATGGGTGCTATGATTGAAGCATTCCAGACACCTGATGACATATTAAGTCCGGTTATTTTGACAGATACATTAGTTGGAATTAGCTGGATGGGTGTCATGATCGCATTAGCCAATTTCCAAGATAAATTTAATAGCTGGAATGGCGCTGATAATTCTACTATTAAGCAAGTGAATGCAGATATTGCAACAGATATAGAACGAAATGCTAAACCGTTGCAACTTCCACAGCTATTCGGAATTTTAGGAATTGGGGTGGCAGGCTCTTATATTATTCGTGTCTTCGCAGATATGGATTTTATTCCGAAAAGTGATGTGATGAATACTTCCACTTGGACGTTTATTTTAATTACTGCTGTTGGAATTGCACTTTCCTTTACCAAAGTAAGAAATCTAGAATACTACGGTGCTAGTAAAATAGGTTATCTAGGCATATACTTATTTTTAACTGGTATTGGTGCACAAGCGAATTTAGCAGATGTTGTGCAGGCACCTCAGTTTATCCTAATGGGAGCTGTTTGGTTAGCGATTCATATTATTTGTATCTTTATTGCTGCAAGATTATTAAAAGCACCGTTGTTTTTCGTGGCAGTTGGATCTCAAGGTAATATAGGTGGAACAAGTTCGGCTCCGATTGTTGCATCGGTATTCCAGCCTGCATTAGCGCCTGTTGGATTATTGATGGGTATTTTAGGTAATATTGTCGGGACCTATGCAGCTTTACTGTGTGGACAATTAGCACGGATGGTTGTAGGAGGATAGGCTATATATCGCTGGTTCTTCGAATGGCTACTCGAGATCCTTTTAGCAGACAGTTAATATTAACAAATGTAGAAAAGCCCCAAACAGTTGTTATAGCTGATTTGGGGCTTTGTTTTGTTTGTTAGGCAATAATGTCAAGTACATTTATAGTTGTATTTAATATTATACTCATCTGTTACCTGGAGTGAGCAAGGAGGATACATATGCCAATGACGGTCCGGATCGATTTATGTCTTCTTATTAGAAATTAGACGATATGATAGGGGATTGGCAAAACGTGGATTTAATCAGGGGGTTGTCTTGTCACATTAGAGAGATTCAACTTAAAATTTAGGGGTAGATGAATCAATTGAAGATTCAAGTAAATATTTGGAGAGTATTATGCTTTGTGCCAAGTGCGTTTTACTAGAAACAGATGAATCATTGTTATAAATTAATCGTATATACCATGAAGGGAGAACCCGATTTTTAAAAAGTTCTCTTTCACTCTATAGACAATCGCTTCTTTAAAGTCAGATAGGCGCGCTATTAAGCATCCATAAATGAATAAAGTAAAGAATAACGATGTGTACAGGGTAGAATATATAGAAAAAATACTTCGCTCCCTTTCCTCTATTTCCGTTGTAAAGCAATATTAAAGGAAGTGCAAAAATCATTAACCATTGAGTGTCTTCAAATGGAAACAAGATATTTGAGATGCCACCTCCTATTCCTCCTCTCCATTTTAGTGGGATTACAAAAATAATTAAACTGAACAGGAGATATCCAACGGCCACTACCCCTTTATTTTTGTTAGTTAAATAAAAAAGAATCCCTAATACGATAAAGAGAATCCCACCTTCTGTTAACAAAACATTACCAAAGATGGTACCAAAAAACATATAGGTCGCTGTTAAATCATTTAATGATAGCAAGCTATATTTTTCTACGAGAGTAATAGACAAGAAAGTCGAGATTATTTGCCATACGAAAAAATAAAGAAGATATTTTGTTTGCCTTTGGTCTAATAACATAATCAATAGCCCAACTAAAAATAGGGGAGCTAAGAAATTATTTGTTAGATAATAATCAACATAAATGGCTTCTCTTCTTTCATAATAATGGACAATTTGATTAATAATCATATTCATAACACCCATCCCAAATGCGAATACGTATAAGCGGACAAGGTACTTTTTTATATTGGATGTATGTTTATAACCTATTATTATGCAGTATATAAATATAGGAGCTGCTAACCTTCCTAGCCAATGAAACCAATCTGGCATATCAGGGATGAAATAACCAATATGATCAATAACCATAGCAGTCAAGGCTATAATTTTTAATTTTGTATTGGACATAGTGCTCTCACCTTTTAAAATGTAGATGATAAAATATAAAACGCCAAATGGATTACTTTGGCGTTTTATATTCTTTGTTTAACTATCTAACCTATAATATTTAGTTCAAAAAATCATTATATGTTACATATCAATGTAGCGATCAAAGTTACTAGGGGCGTGAAATAACAGATAATACTTTGCATTATGATCTAATCCAGAAGGATAGCCAAACCTATCATTACTTATTTATCCATAAATTCGAAGTATTTGCTTTACCAGAAAAAAACATTCTACCTGATTTAGATATGTCAGGTGTTTGTGAAGGAGGATAAACACCAAATGGAGAAATCTCCTCTTTTTTAATCCCCTTTATTGAATCTATTTTAGTTTACCATAGAAATTAGGAATTTTGTGTAAATTATATATAAATATTCAAATATTTACCTTGAAATGATGTGCGTATCGGAGGAAGAGGTCAGAACCCTACGTGAAGAGGACTGTTGGTAGGTTTTGTACATAGCATCTGCTTAGTTGTCTTACAGCTTTAGCGACTTGTATATTAAAATCGGTTATCATAGTCTTTATAAGAATAAAAGAGAAAGGAAATCACAATGAAAAATTTATTTTCAATTGGAGAAATGGCGAAACTTCATAACACCACTATGAAAACGCTAAGGTATTATGACCAGATTGGTTTACTGGAACCTATTCAAATTGATGTGAATAATGGCTATAGATATTATTCAACTGAACAATTTGAGCAATTAAATACTATTCAATATTTAAAAGGATTAGGTTTTTCTTTAAAGGATATAAAAAGCCATTTAGATCATAGAGATATAGATGATTTCGTGAATTTATTAGAAACGCAAAAACGTCTAACTGAGAATAAAATCAAAGAGTTAGAGCGGGTTAACCGCAAATTTGAGAATCGAATAAAGGATATAAAATTGGCTCAAGGAGTAGGGGAGTTGGGAGTCGTACGAATAGTCGAAATGGAAGAGCGGAACGTAATAAGGTTAATTGAAAATATCGGTTCAGAACCAGAGGTGGAACTTTCTTTGAGACAATTAGAGAATCTAGCGAATATGAATTCCTCTATATTTATTGGTGGTGTTGGATTTACGGTTAGGACCAAAAATCTTGATGACAAAAAATTTGATGAATATAACTCTATTTTCATCATCATCGAAGAAGAAGATATAGATAGCCCTTTAGTTACATCTTTTCCAAAGGGAAAATATGCCTCTATTTATTATAATGGAGATCATACTGGATCTGCTCCATATTATAAGAAATTACTTCATTACATCGAAGAGAACGGTTATCAAATAGTAGGAGATGCTATAGAGAGGACCATCATTGACCACTATATCTCCAAATATAAAGAAGATTACCTTACAGAAATACAAATTCCCATTAACTATTGACCTTCCCCTTACAGGAAGGTTTATTATTTTTGTTGCTAATTGAAAAAAGGACTTCTTTTTTGATTACAACAAAATAATAAAATAGAGGTGTGAGAAAGTATGACTCATGTTAATAATAAGATGTGGTCACTGTCGTTCATTTTTGTAGTAATTTCCAATGCTTTAGTATTTATGATTTTTGAAATGCTATTACCTACGCTTCCTTTATTTGTAACAGCTATAGGAGGAGAAGCGAGCCAAGTTGGTTTAGTAACAGGTGTTTTTATGTTATCAGCTATTTTTATTCGTCCATTTGCAGGAATCCTTGCAACAAAATTTGATAAAAAACTGCTTTTAATTTTAGGTACATTAATCATAGCCCTGTCTACAGGAGCCTATTATTTATCAACTAATATCACCATGTTATTACTATTTCGACTCATTCACGGAGCTGGATTTGGGTTAGCCACTACTTACTTTACTACCGTTGCAGCTGAAATCATTCCTAGTGATCGACGAGGTGAGGGGATTGGTTACTTCGGGGCAGGAGAAACAATAGCGATCTCTGTAGGTCCAATGATTGGAATGATAACATTAGAATTATATGACTTCCAGCGATTATTCCTTGGAGGAATGGCTATTATGTTACTAGCTGTTATCATGGCAGTTTTTATAAAAAGAGGACCTAATAGCCAAGAGTTAGATAAAAGAGAAAATATAAAATTTAAACTATGGGAGAAGAAAGTGCTGTTTCCAGCAATGCTCGTATTTTTAATCGGTATTGCAGCAGGAGGAATTATGTCTTTCTTTTCTTTGTATGCGATAGAGAAAGATTTTGATAAAGTAGGTTTGTTTTTCTTATTAATCGCAGCAGCTAGTCTCGTCATTCGACTAATATCAGGAAGGCTATTTGATATATATGGACCGTCGGTTATTCTTATACCTGGATCGATTCTATCTATTATAGGTTTGATTCTACTTTACGTAGCAGTTAGTGATAGCACCTTCTTTATAGCAGCTATCTTTTATGGGTTTGGATTTGGTTCTATCTTCCCAGCTATTCAAACATGGTGTATGAACTTGGTAGACGAACACGAGCATGAAAGTGCAATGGCTTCCTTCTTTAACTTCTTTGATTTAGGTATTGGGGGAGGTTCCTTTATATTAGGATTAATGGCTAATGTTAGTTCTTATCAAGCAGTATATGGTGTAGCAACCATTGTATATGTTGTATTTCTCCTGATCTATGTTATTTCTATTTCTATAAAAAGGCAATCAGAGAAGAATAGTGGGGAAAGTGACCAAGTGAGCAGCTTTTAACAGCTGGCTACTAAAAAAGTCCCATCAGTTAAAAAACTATCTGCTCAAGTAAAGTAAAACTTGTTGGTCACATGACATTTGGTTCATTATGCCAGTTAAAAAAATTTTAAAAAGACGACTTTCATTCGAGAATGAGAGTCGTCTTTTTTCCGTGATCGATCTTGGAGAAGAATGAAACGAAGCTGGAGAAAAGAATAAACTCATTTTTTTAATATAACCTAGAAGGTTTTGTTTGGTACCAGAAAAAACCATATATTCACCTTACAAGTCGTTTAAAAATAAACACAAACAAGACAACAACTACAGAACAACCAAATATTCCTGCAGCTAACATTCCTAACGCGATTCCATACCATGCATTCATCATCATAGCTACTAAAATACTTGCAATAAATGTTAAAACAGCAATAGAAAAGCTAACGATAGAAGGTAAATAGGTTTTTCTAGGATAATAATAATAGTGGCAAAACACACTTAATAATCCGACTAGTAACATATACAAAATAGCTAATGTGAAGCTATTTATCGATTGATCTATCAGTCGCATTAATAGCTTTTCATTTGTTGATGCAGGTAAGTCTAACTCCATTTTTTTGATGTTATGAGATGTTAAATCGATCGTCATCAGTTGATATTCAGCTGGGTCTTGTGCCCAGTTAGTATATTCCAAGAATGCGATTTTATCTTCGCTATGAAAAAATACTGGAGATTCGATAGAATTCTCTAAGCTAGTTAATTTCTCAACATCGTATGCTGTCAAATCTAACAAGAATAATTCATATTCAAACAATGAATTACCTTCAGCTTCATTTGCCACATCTGTAAACGCCAAATGTTCTCCATCTGGAGATAGTTGTGGTGAGTGGAATGATTGTTCTTCAACTATTTCTTTAGGAATAATCGGAGCTTGTTTCGTTATATTTTCTTTTTCGAGTGAGTAAGAGTAAATTCGGTCACCTTTGCCGTCGAACTCGCTATAATAAATAGTTTGCCCATCAGGAGAAAGAGACAAATCATCCATCGAAAAATGATCAGCATCTGTTAATTTACTTATAGTTCCCTCATCAATCTGGGTGGAATACAAATCAAATCCTTCTCTAGATTGCTCTCCTTTATTATATTCCTCCGCTTCGATTCCAATAAAAAAGATCGTTTCTCCATCATTTGAGAATATCGCATCTCTTACGTGCATATCACGATTAGTCAATTGTTTTTTGTCACTACCGTCTTGATTGATTACTTGAAGTGTTTGAATGCCATTGTTGTTTTCACTCATATACACAATCTTGGATCCATCAGATGAGTAGGAGGGATTGTGATCTCTTGTATTACTGTCGTCTGTTATTTGTCTAACATCAGTACCGTTTGGACTTGCAGTATAAATAGATTCTTCTCCATCGATGTAGTAGGAAAATGCAATTTGTGAATCATCAGGAGCTATACTAATCGTTGAGCCAAGTCCTGTGAAATATTTATAGTTATCATTATCGCTAAAAATAGTATAAAGTAATGCTAGCGCAAAACAAAGAAATACTATACCAATAATAATTAGAAAGAGCTTTTTTCGCCTCAAAAATGTTATGCTCCTTTCTAGTTTATATGTTTAATCTTATGTTCAATAGCTTTTATCACGGTGCTATTGGTCCGTACTTCAAGCTATTGCATATATACTTCCACTAACTCATAACATCTTTCTTTTGTTTCGTTTGCAAGGACAGTTACATACTCTAATTGTTCCATTGTACCACCTTCATATTCTAGTGATGCTTCTTTCGCCGTTTTATCTCTATGAGTGATCCAATCCCGTTGCTCTTTTCTCAGTTGGCTCATTTCTTCTGCAGATAGTTGTTTTTCTAAAACACCATAAATCTCGTTTAATAAATCATCCCATGCCTCATATTGTTTATGTGCTACATCTTTTAAAGCATATGTAGAACTGTCTACAGCTTCCATACTTTCCGTTTTTTCATTTGTCTCGTTTAATTTGTTCAAGTACGTTTCTTTTTGGTTGGTAGTTGTATCATTAGCAGTTGTTTCTTCCTTTTCTTCTGGTAGTTGATCTGAAGTCTTTTCTGTTTCCTCTTTAGTATCCATCTCCTTATTCGACACAGTTTCTGTTACATTTTCCTCACTAGAGTCATGGATTTCCTCATCTGAAGTATGATCGGGTGATTGGTTGTTCCCATGATTATCCGATTTGGCAGATGAATTTTCGCATGCTGCTAGCAGTATAATAATTACAAAAATAAATATAGTTAATAAAGCTTTACTATTCTTTTTTCTCATCAAAGGAGTTCCCCCTCCATAAAGTTATTTATTTTATGTTAACATAATTTCCCTGTTAGGTTGCATAAATAATCTCGTTTGTTACAGCTGTTCAGTCCAACATCCTTTCAACCAAGTAAGATGAGTTTATCCCTCTGTTTATAAATAAATTCAATTACTATATTAAAAAAATTAATATTAAGATTGAATATGTTAATTTAATAATTGATTTTTTATAAGTATAATCGTATACTTTATGTAAAGGAGGTGAAAAAGTGGGATTACCAGTCATTACAGCTTGCCCAGTTTGTGGGGAGGGGTTAAATGTAACGAAACTAACGTGTGGACATTGTCATACAACAATTGAAAACACCTTTGAGTTCCCAAAGCTACTTTCATTAAAGAAAGAACAACTGGAGTTTATCGAGACCTTTATTTTGTGCCGTGGAAGCATTAAAGAAGTTGAGAAAGTTCTCGATATTTCTTATCCGACTGTACGAAATAAGTTGGAAGAAATCATTTCTGAATTGGGTGATCCGTATAAGGTGAAGCAGGCCAAAGAAGATGAGAAGAAGGATGTTATTGATAGGTTAAGCAATGGTGAACTAAGTGCAGAAGAAGCCATTAAGCTGTTAAAGAAAAAATAAAAAAACCTTCACTCGAAAAAGTGAAGGCAAGAAAAATTATTCGTATTTGTATTGTAACAAAAAGAAAAATGATTTGTCGAGAGATAAAAAAGCATAATTGATTAGTAATGATGGCGACGAAAGACGAGATCCTTCTTTTAGATGATGTTTTTGAATGGGCGAACCAAAACAAAAAATTAAATAAGGAGTGGACAAATTGGAAAACGAAATTATGAAAGTGTTGGAACTTGTTCAAGAAGGTAAGCTGAGTAATAGTGAGGCCGCAGAAATTATATCAACGTTAAAAGAAGAAGCAGCCTCACCTGCAGTAGAGAACAACAGTTACATGTCTAAAAGCTTAAAAGTCATCATCGATTCTGATGGTGATAAAGTTAATGTTAATTTACCATTAAAATTAGTGAAATCGTTACATGGTGCGATTGAAAATATTCCCGCTGTCCAAGAGCATTTAGGTGGAGCCGATATCAACTTAATTCTCGATGCCATCTCAAATAATGTCGAGGGCCCTATTGTGGATGTGGATAGTGCAAAGGGTGAAATAGTAAAAATAGTGATTGAGTAAAGCCATGAAAATAAAGGTTGTAACAAATGAGTTGAAGTTTCCAATCCGTATCTTGTTCCCTAATAGTTTTTTGAGGTTATTCGTCTCAAAGCGAGTTCTAAAAAAGTTACTAAAGCGTGTAGATAATGTAGAAGAGATTATTGATCAGATAGACTACAAAGCGCTAAAACAAGTGTTTAAAACGTGTAAAGATTTGAAAGGAACAGAACTTGTCAATGTCAAAGCGAAAGATGGAACAGAAGTGAAAATTACGCTATAGATATTTGCGCAAGCACTCCTAGCCAAATGTAAGTCCTTATCACCAAAGAAGGTGATAAGGACTAATTAAACCCTAAAATGGCTGTTTGACTAGTTATGTCCCTGCTTCCGTATATATTATCGTTACATTATAGATGTCAAAGTGTGCTCTTCCAAATAGCTTGCCAAACCACTTTTGCATTGCCCTTTTATCTTCTTAGGTTATGCTGGAACTTTCTGGTTCCATTAGATGTTCCCAGGACTTATACCGCTCCAACATTAATCCTTGCTTATTGAATTCGCAGACCGTTGTACCTTCCCTTCCTGTAGAATTGCCGAAAAAGACTGTAATTAAAGGTATTGAAGGCGTTCTGTGTTCCCTCCTTTTTCGCATTCCTAAGCTGTAGCGAATGTTGTGAAATAATCCATGCAGAGTTTTGAGTATTTCCCTTTTCCATTCATCGGTAGCACAGCAATTTCAAAATGAGTAGTCTATTCGTGCCAATCTTTCAGTGGTTGCATCAATAGGCCTTTTTCTATTGGACATTCTGTACCATAGTAGAGACAAATATATGAAGACATCTACCTTTTTTTTAGTAGATTAAGGAACAAGTCCAATCTGTTAGCGTGGTTATCGATATATTAATAGTGAAAGGTACTGAAAGGAGGGAGTAGAAGTTGGAAGAAATGAACCAAGAGCTAAAAAAGTTATCGAAGAGCTTAGCAGGAGTGACTGTTACAAGTGTGCTAAAAAAACACAAAATAACCAATGAAGAAACTATCACAAATCAATTATCACAGGATCAAAAACAAGAATTAAAAAATATTGCTGAAAATCTAGAATCACTAGTTGGCGATTTTACTGCTAAAAATAAACCAGAGAATTTTAAAAAAGAATTAGACTCCGTAGAAAGTCCAATACGAGAGTTAATGAAAAAAGTGAATAAAAAGGAGAGTGGTAAGTAATGGGTAAAAAAAGAAGACGAAAAGTGATCGATGAGTTTTATGGCTGTCGTTCCAATTGTAATAGCAATAGTACCCGTAATATCAGTAATAACAGTAATGCGGCTATTCAAAATAATGCTACTCAGGATGCTGACATTTTTCAAGGATCCTTTGAAGTAATCGAAGTAAGAGATTCTTGTGGTGTGGATGTTACAACCACTGATACTCAAGTAGCTGTTTCTCTTCAAGCAGCCCTACAGGTTGCAATTGCGCTCGTTGTTAACATCACGATAGCAGATAGTAATCGAGCAGAGCTAGTTACACAGGAGTTGCTCCAACGTGCAGAAATTGACCAAGTGAATAGACAAAAAATCTTAATAGAAGGTTCAGATAATGTTAGTGTAACCACTACTGACACGGATGTTGCTATTTCTTTACAAGTACTAGTGCAAATTCTGTTAGCATTACTCATACAGCTGGATATTTTTTAAGCCCCTATAGCTAAACTGACACTCCTCTTATCGCCAACTCTATGAAGAGTTGGCTCTTTCCATAGTTCATTTTCACAACATTTCGTAAGTATTTAATGCACTAGTTTAAGGTGTACCTTTGAGGGACACTCTCCATAATAGGAGAAGGTATTAATGGATGAATATAGTAATAGATTTCTTCAAAAATAACCTCTTCTAACGCTAGTCATATTTCCTCTCATCAATCAATATATTTTAAATAGGTGTTGTCCAAATGGATGAACCTACTTTAAGTATTGTTAAAAATGGGGAGGAATAAGTATGAAATATGAAACACCAAACCAACCAGGTTCCGTAGTGAACTTCAAAGAAAAATACGACAACTATATTGGCGGTGAGTGGACTCCGCCAGTAAAAGGACAATATTTTGAAAACGTGACACCCGTAACAGGAGAAGTTTTTTGTGAAATAGCTCGTTCTACTGCGGAGGATGTAGAGCTGGCACTAGATGCTGCCCACGAGGCTGCACCAACGTGGGGGAAAACATCTCCAGCAGAGCGCGCGAATATGTTAAATAAAATAGCAGATCGCATAGAAGAAAACTTGGAAATGCTAGCTGTCGCAGAATCTTGGGATAATGGAAAAGCGGTACGAGAAACGTTAGCTGCAGATTTGCCATTAGCTGTTGACCATTTCCGATATTTCGCAGCAACGATCCGAGCACAAGAAGGATCGATTAGTCAACTCGATGAAGATACAGTCGCTTATCACTTCCATGAACCACTTGGTGTCGTTGGACAAATCATTCCATGGAATTTCCCAATATTAATGGCAACATGGAAACTCGCTCCAGCACTAGCTGCTGGTAATGCGGTTGTTATCAAGCCTGCAGAGCAAACGCCAGCATCGATTCATGTCTTGCTAGAACTAATTCATGATTTACTTCCGCCTGGGGTACTCAACGTTGTAAATGGATTTGGTTTAGAAGCGGGTAAACCGTTAGCTTCAAGCAGTCGTATTGCTAAAATTGCCTTTACTGGCGAAACCACAACAGGGCGTCTCATTATGCAATATGCCTCTGAAAATATTATTCCAGTTACATTAGAGCTAGGAGGAAAATCGCCAAATATTTTCTTTAAAGATGTCATGGCTCATGACGATGCCTTTTTAGATAAAGCCATTGAAGGTATGGTGATGTTTGCTTTAAACCAAGGGGAAGTTTGTACCTGTCCGTCACGCGCTTTAATACATGAAGATATTTATGATGCGTTTATCGAGCGAGCTGTAGAGCGTGTGAAAGCAATCAAAATTGGTCATCCATTAGACACGGAAACGATGATGGGTGCTCAAGCATCTACAGAACAGATGGAAAAGATTTCGTCTTACTTAGATATCGGCAAGCAAGAGGGTGCAGAGGTACTAGTTGGTGGTGAACGAAATCAATTGGATGGAGAGCTGTCCAAAGGCTTCTACGTTAAGCCAACTATTTTCAAAGGTCATAATAAGATGAGAATTTTCCAAGAAGAAATATTTGGTCCTGTCCTTGCCGTTTCCACATTTAAAGATGATGAAGAAGTGCTGGATATTGCGAATGACACGTTATATGGATTAGGTGCAGGTGTTTGGACACGGGATTTTCATAAGGCATACAGTTTCGGTCGAGGTATTCAAGCAGGACGTGTATGGACCAACACGTATCATGATTATCCTGCCCACGCTGCTTTTGGTGGTTATAAAAAATCAGGCATTGGAAGAGAAAATCATTTGATGATGTTATCTCATTATCAACAAACGAAGAACTTGCTCGTAAGTTATAGTAAGACACCAAAAGGATTTTTCTAATTCTTAAAGAAGGAGGCGGGTGCATGGCACAACAAGAAAAAGTCTTAGCAACGGATGAGGCAGTGGCGTTAATGGATCTGTTACAAGAGAAGCATGGTCCTTTAATGTTCCATCAATCTGGTGGTTGCTGTGACGGAAGCTCGCCGATGTGCTATCCAAGAGGGGAATTTCGAGTTGGAGATTCTGATATTTTATTAGGTTATGTGAATGATACCCCTTTTTATATGTCGAAAGATCAATATGAATACTGGAAGCATACCCAACTGATTATTGATGTAGTGGAAGGTAGAGGGGGGATGTTCTCTCTGGAAAATCCAGAAGGGAAGCGGTTTTTGATTCGGTCTAGGGTATTTGAGTAGTGTGTATGCGGATTAGGTTCAAAATAGCCATTGTTGGCATAGAGTCGATTTATTCGTGTTATCGTGTTTAAGTAGGTGTGCCTCTTAGGTATTATTTATACCATGTCTACATCTACGATAGTTATGGGTGAGAAGTCTTGAGATGAAAAAGTAGAATAAAAGAAGATATAAAACCAAAAATGACTAGTGTGCATTCAGTTAAATACTTTTAACACACTAGTCAATTACGTTTACCATTTATTTATACTTTCACGAGTTTATATATCACATCTTGTCCAAATCATTTGTCACCATATCGAACTCAACTAAATTAAGATAGCGTTAAAATACAAGGTAAACTGGAATCTTTATATCTTAAAAGCGTATAAAGTTGACCAGTTTTACCTAACATTAGCCCAGGATTAGAAATATCTTTACTAAAACCATTTTGCCAACCTAGCTCATTCATTGATTTAACATAGTTAGCAATCCAAGATTTAATGGAAGAGTCTACATAAGCCAAATCATTTCCACTAAAATGATTTTTAACTTCAATTAGAATATCAAGATTTCCTAGTGTACCATGACATAAGGAATTTCCCTTTGTATGCCTATTCCCTAATCTTATAGTGGTGGAAAGAGCTTCCCTAATATATCTTACCTTTAAATTATTTTTTAAATTATGCTGAATTTTTATTCTCCCCAGTAAAATACCAGCTGCACCATGACACCAAAAGGGATCAGAAAAAGTAAACGCTCTACTTTGCCGGTTATCATACCAATTTCCCTCTATCGGATCATAATATTCATCTTCATAATTTAGTGCTTGCTTTATAAAATGTAATATGTTTTTCCTTTTTTTTGAGTCATTTTCAATAATCTTATAATATTCAGAAAGTGCATAACATACACCTGTTTGACCATGTGAAAAACCAGTTAAACCATGTTGTTTATTAATATCAAACTTCCAATAAATCATATCCCCTTTAGAATATGCTTTACTAATTAGTTGTTTATACACAATATCGGCTGTTTGTTTAAGAAATTCTAATTTATACTTTTGATATAATAGTGTTAGCACTTTTAATACACCTGCTAAACCACCAATAAAATCAGTAACTATAATAGAATCGATATTTTTGTTGATTTTATTACAATACTCCTCATATATCTCGGTTGCATCTTTTTTATTAACATGTCCACATTCAAGCATTTTATCTACTATATAAATATAGGATGTTAATCCGTGGTAAGCAGAAATATTGTTAATAGATTTTGTTGTACGGTAAAGCATCCGTATCGTGTTGATAAAGGAGTCTATGAAATTTTGATCTAATGAATAATGTTTGTTGTAATAGTAAATTAAATATAACCCAATTCCACCTAGACCATCGTAAAGATTATAATTTAAGGGGCCTGCGACTACTTGTCCAGATGGATGAAAAGACAATGACACCCATTGAACATGGTTATCAAATGATAATCTTTCGTCTAAAACTTTTTTTGTTTCTTTTAATAATAAATTATTTGGATCAGAATAATTTAAAGATATATTAAAGTCACTATTACTTTTCACTTCTTTTCTTCCAGTGAAGTTACTATTCGTTCTTAATGCAGTTAAAGCCATATTTATGAGCGAAACCTGATAAGAGTAATCTTCATTAGACAAACGATTAAATCGATCTTTGATTTCATCTAATGTTGCCCTTTTTATTAATTTACAATCTATCTGATTACCTTTACTGTCAATGACTTTGTTAATCTTGAAATAACTATTAAAATAAGGAATATCACCATGATACATATCTTCTATTTCAAATTGCGATACCTTTTGAAAGAAGCTAAACTTTTGATAAGAATCTTTAAAGAAAGATAAAACTCTATAACGTTCGCTACGTTGTTTTAAATATTTTGGGTGCAAAAGGGAGGTTAAAAAATTTGCATATACATGAGTAGGTCTTACTATAATCCTTACAGGGAAATCTTTGGATTGATTTAATATATTTAAAATAGCACTCTTATTTTTCCAAATGAAATTATAAGCCTTTTTAAACCCTTGCATAAAAAGATTCTCATATCCAAATATCTCTATTGTATTGCCATTCTTAGAAGGAAGATTATAAGCGGTTTCCATATATTGAATTTCCTTTTTTAGACTCACCCTATCTGTACCTTGATCTTTTATTCTCTCTTGTTCTATTAATTGCTCATGTGTATTTGATAATGCACATGCATTTCTTGGATTTTCTTCTTCTGGGTATGAAGTATTATTAAAAAATAGTGACTTATAAACTGTTTTATGGAGGAAGTCGATAAAAGACGATTCTGTTTGTTTTTCTTCTCTTTCCATAAAATCTAAAGTAGGTTGGAAAAGCGTTTCTAAATCAATTAAATATGGATCAGGACCACTTGCGATGATGTTTTCGTAGTGAAAATCAGATCCTTGAAAAGCATAAACAAAGGCAAGGTGCATACCCAATTTCTTAAAAAATTCCTTTATCTGGTATTCATTATAACATCCTTCAAAATTTATAAATTCTTGCCAACCATAATCATCTTTGTCTACAGTACTTGGTGTTTTTAATGTTTCGGAATAGGTATTATTAAATAAATTTGTAACCTGTGTATATATAATGTCTGCTTTTAAAGATCTTGGCTTATAAATTATTTTTTCCTTATCTGTGTGGAGCACAGCAACACTATTACCATTACGATGTGTATCACCTAAATTAATGGATATTGCTTTTAATAAACCTAAATTTTTATTAAATTGTACTTCTAATTCCTTAACATCTGTAATATATCTAATGATGAGTTCATAACTGTTTTTTAATAAGTTGCTTTGTGTTTTATCGTAGATCTCATTAAGTACTGGATATTTTTGGAGTAATGTCCAACAATATTGAGAATCTTTTAACTTCCTGTTAAACATTTCATAATACTTAGTGCTACCCTCTTGAACATCACAAGTGAAACTATCTTGAAATTCATAAATAAGTACTTTTTTTGTTAGGTCTTTTATTTTTTTTCGGAATTCTTCTTTTAAGGACAAGATGATTGATTCCTTATCAATTGCTTTGGAATCGATATCATTCCAGCTTTCCGATAATTTCTGGTGAAAAAAATGAGTCATATTCTCATAAAATGGATTAAAGAATTCACCAACAAAAGTAATATCAGTGGAATTGCTATGTACGACATTCTTCATTTTTTATACCTCCTAAAAAAAAAACGGATGTATAAAACACCCGCTTATTTGTTATTAATAATAATCAAGACCTTCTCTTTTAATTATCAATAAGTAACGCTAGTTGTAATATGCTTTTTTAATCATTACAAGGTTTTACAATGGAAGCACATGAGGTTGTCGGGCAGCCCCAAGCAGAAATTGGGATGGTCACTGTTGTAGGTGTTACAGTATGAGGCTGAACTTCATCATTGCCACCAGCAAGATCCATTAATTCTTGTTCTACTACTTCTTCTAATCCATTATTTCTTTTCATTGTTAATTCCTCCTTTTTAATTAAAGCTCAAGACTTAATCATTACAAGGTTTTACAATGGAAGCACATGAGGTTGTCGGGCAGCCCCAAGCAGAAATTGGGATGGTTACTGTTGTAGGTGTTACAGTATGAGGCTGAACTTCATCGTTGCCACCAGCAAGATCCATTAATTCCTGTTCTACCACTTCTTCTAGACCATTCTTACGCATCTTATATCACCTCCTTTCAATATTTAACCAGTAATTTCAATCTTTTCAGTTTCTACATCTTTTGGATATAATTTCCCATTATGAAGTTCGTAGATTGTATCGTAATTTTCAATAGCAGATATTCGGTGCGTAATGGTGATAATCGTGATATCTCTTGCATAAATATTGTTTAGTACTTTTCTCTCTGTAGTAGTATCTAAATTACTAGTACCTTCATCAATAATTAATAACTTCGGATTTTTCACCAGTACTCTAGCTATCGAGAGCCTTTGTCTTTGACCTCCGGAGAGACTTATCCCATTTTCGCCAATAACAGTTTGATATCCCATCTTTAGTTTCATGATATCTTCATGTATTTCAGCATCTTTTGCAGCTTGAATAACAGCTTCTTCCGAAATGTTATCAAAATAGTATTTAATGTTATTCATTATCGTATCGTTAAAAAGCTGTACATCTTGTACGATGAAACCTACATCACTTCTGAGTTTCTGTATATTTACATCATTTAAGTTGTTTTCACCAATATAAACTTGACCAATAGTTGGTTGGTATAAGCCAGCAATTAATTTTAATAAGGTAGACTTACCACTTCCAGTTTTACCAATTAAAAAAACTTTCTCTCGAGGATAAATTTCCAAGTTGATTTCTGAAAGTATGTTGTGTGATTTATCATAACCAAAAGAAACATCTTTGAATTTAATAACATCTACATTTGGATTAAATATTATATTACTCTCTGGATTAAGCTTTTCTTCTTTCTCTAAAAGTACGTATTCTATCCTATCAATCATTTCTTCTACAACTTTAATGGATTGTATACTGCCAATTATGGAACCTAATGGGGTCATAAAACGGCCAGCGATGGTTGAAAAAGCGACAATTGCCCCAATGGTCAAGCCATTTTGAGTGCCAATCCAAACTCCAAAAACTAATATAATTAATGGTAAGGAAATATTGATTGAACTTGATACAGAACCTAACAAAGAAGAAACATGCATTCTTTTCGAAAAATTGCCTAATTGTTGTTCAAAAATATCATTCATTTGTGTTTCTATTTTTTGAGTGTCACCAATTGTTTTGATAAATGTTGCAGACCGTAATACCTCAATTAATTGACCTTGATACTGAGCTTGGCCATGCACTTCTTGTTTTGTATACATTTCTATTTTTGGAAGAAGGAATACAGTTGCTAAAACTTGAATGAGTGCCCCAACGAATACTATAACTGACAGCATAGGAGAGTAATAAAGCATTACCCCACAAAATACTAGCAGCAGACTGATATCAAGTATTAGTGTAGAAGCTAGTCTGGAAATAATCTCTCTAACTGCCGAGATATTGTGAATTCTTGAGGCAATATCTCCAGAAGAGTTTGCCTCAAAAAAACTTAGAGGCAAGGAAAATATCTTCTTTACAAAACTGGTTGTTAATCTCTTATTGATAGATACTTGTAATTTAATAATAAAGATCATTCTTAACAGTGAAACGCCTAAGAAAATGATGGTTATAGACACAATTAGTATGGCTAGAAAATCGTAGCGTATAGCATTTTCTTTTTGGGCCATAAAAGAATCGATTAGATATTCCGTTATAAACGGAGTAATAGCATTTAAAGATTGAAAGAGAATAGAAAGAATAATAACTAAAATAAGAAATTTCTTCTCACTAAATAAGTATCTTCCTATCTTTTTTGCTAAATTCTCTACTTGTAACTCTCTCTTTTGTAGTTTGCCTAATTTCTGATCGCTCTCTAGTTTCACAACAGTTCCGCTATAACACTCATCAAACTCTTCTATTGTAATATTCTTACGACCAACTGCAGGGTCAATAATCTGAATTAATTTTTTATTTACTCTTTCTAAAATCACAAAGTGGTTGTTATTCCAATGAACCATGCAAGGTGTTTTCATGTTGCAATTTTCTATCTCATTTAATAAATTCTTTGCGTAGTATGATTTTAGTTTAAATCCTACATTTTCTGTGAGTTCAGTTAACTTTTTTAAGCTTGTTCCATCCCTGCCAATTTGCTCATCTTGTGATCCTTTTAATTTTTGAGGATTTACTGTGAATGAAAGTTCATAACTTAGTAGCATAGATATACACATAATTCCGCATTCATATTGGCTTTTTTGGAGTAGAACAGGTAATTTCTTTTTAAACATGATATGCACCCTTGTCAGCAATTTTCGTCCCTATTTTTAAATCTAGCAATAGAGGAATTCTATCGTCACTAGCATACATTAAGCCGTAAACAACACCTGCCAAGCCTATCATTAAATTAGGGGATTCTATTCCATTTCCTACACCGCATTTATAACCGTCAGTTTCTCCTCTCAGAATACTTTCATATAAAAGATTTTTACCAATGTTAATATAGTGTTGGTTATCCATACTTCTGCCGCAATTAATAAGTATCATAGCATTACCAATATCTCCATGACATAAACTATGTTCTCGGCCAAATCCATCTTCGAGAATATTATCGATAGCGTATTGTAAATCTTTCTTTGACTGAATGGCAACTTCCTGGTTATTGTATTGTGCCAGCTCTAATCTACTAAGCAATATTCCTGGCGCTCCGTGACACCATGATGCAGCAGTGACTACGCTATTATCCATACGATTATCTAACCAGCCATTCTCCATCATTTGACTGTTCTCAAATTGCAAGCCTTTACTAATTACGCTATCTATATCTTTTCTTTTTAGATGTTTGTTTAATACTGCTAGTGCATATATATTACCGGCATTACCATGAGAGAAGCCAGTTAATGGAACTTCACTTACACCAATCCAAGCAATACTTCCATCATCATTTACTATTAAGTTTTCAAGTAAATGGTCCGCACATTTTTCTGCAATATTTATAAATATCCGTTCTTTCTCTAATTCATAACTACTGACAAGAACAACTATAGTTCCTGCGACACCGCTTATAATATCAAATTCTTTATCCTTTTTAATAAGTTGTGGCAATCGCGTTGCTAGTTCGCAAGCTGCTTTTTTAAATCTAACTTCCTTGGTAGCTACGAAATAATTCATTAATAGGTAAATATAAGATGAAGCTCCTGTAAATGCTCCAATTGGTATCATTTCATTTTTATTTACCTCTTTCCAATCTAAAATTCTATTTAGCAGATCCTCTACAATTTCTAAGCCTATATTTAAGTATGCTGCTCTCTTTGTAACGATCCACAAAGATAAGTACATCATAGCCATTCCAGATAATCCGTTGTAAAGTGTATCTCCCATTGGAGCATGACTCCAATGAAGCTCCTTCACTCCAATAGGTGTTGAATTAACCCATGAATAATTTCTCTTTTCCATATTGTGACCAACTATGGCCTGCGATTTAATTACCTCTTCTATTTCTTTGGCTTTTTCAATAAAAAAATCAGTGTGAATAAATGTGTGAGAATAATCTTTTTCTTCTTTTGGTGTAGGGTTGTGCAAAATGTTGTGGTTAATAGACTGAATAGATAAGTCAATAAGCTTTTTTTGAAAATCTAGATCTGCACTATCCATTTTATTAAGCTTTTGTTGAACAACTTCAAAAGGTGTTTTATTAAAATAGTTCTTTATCTTCTCTTTTGTGGATGAAAATAAGTCACATGATTTAATTGACAGAGAAAAAAGTGGTATATCACCGTTTGTGAGATCTTGAAATTCGTGTCTAGCTATCTTTTCATACCATTCGTTAGAAATAGCATCTTCCCATATTTTTGCTAAGAATACTTCTCTATCTATATAGTTATGTAAGAAACGAGGATGAAGGCTTAATTCAAGTAGTGAAGCATATCGTACAGTTGGTTTAGGGATAAAACGAACCCTTACTTTATCAGCTGACATATGGATAATATTTTCTATTTCTTTTTTATTGTTTTGTATTAGTTTATAAATTTCTGTAAAACCTTGTTTGATTTCTTCTATATAGTGATTAGCTTCAACATATTGCCCATTTATTTTCGGGTGATTAAGAGAAGCATTCATTTTGCCATATTCTCGCTCTATTTTGACAGTGTCTTCGTCTAACTTAATCTTAGGTACTTTTATAAATGTATTAACTTCACCTTTTTGTCCAATTCCACTAACATCAGTGTGGTTACTACCAAAAATAAAAGGTAATAGTCCGATCGATTTAACAGAGGTAGAAAGCTTTTCTTTTGTTTTATTATAGGCGTCAGAAACATTCTTTTCTTGATAGGGCATATGAAATAGCGATTCAAGATCAATAAGAACTGGAAAACTACCATGAGCTATTAAGTTTTCAGAGTGAAAGTCAATGGCATTTAGTGTATAGAGTAAAGCTAACTGTGCACCCATTCTTTTGTAAAAATTAGCAATCTCTTCTTCGCTACTACACTCTTTATAATCAATATATTCTGCCCAACCGTGATCTTTACCCTGATAAACCTTTGGTGTTCTAATGTAAAATTGACTATCAACAAGCTGATTAATATATTCACATATCTCCCTATACATTTGATCAATATGTAAATCTCTTGGTTTATATATTAATTTATAATTGTTTTCTAATATTATTTTTGCCACTCTTCTTCCATCAGAATGGCTATCACCTAATCCAAGGATAATGGTTTCTATCCTATATGGTTGTTTAGATTTAAAAAAGTTGATTGATTCCATATCTTCAACATAATGTTTTACGATATCAGTAGTTATTTTTACAATTTTTCTAACCTCGTTATGTAAAATCCTCAAAATTCCCGGATACAATTCAAAAAAATGATTTAAGTAAGTACTATCACCCAGGAAGTATTCATTATAATATCTATATTTTTCTTCTTTTGTTTCTCCTATTAATTGATTCTTTTCTAAACAAACATTAAAATCTAAAACTAAAGTGCGGTAACAAGTCTTTAAAATAGCACTTTGTACTTGAAATGATATATGTTCCAAAAATTGTTGTTCATTTACAAGAATAAATTTATTATTTTTAAACACATTTCTATTTTTAATATCTTGGATGGCAATGCTTGAAACTTTTGAAGCAAAATTAATAAACAAAACATTTTCTTTATCGCTATATTTTGTATAAGGAGCAGTTATTAATCTATTTTTAAAAGCTCGATATTTGTTCAGAATCAATCTAGCATCATTTTTGACTGCAGACGATTTGTATAGCTCAGTTAATTCTTTCTTTGAATGGATATTCAATATATTGGCAATGCTATCTTCAAATAATTCCATGTTATCTTTATAAGTAATTTTAATATTCCGATCTAATAACCCGCCCGACAGATCTTTACTTTGATCTCTTAATTTCTCTTCTATGTTTAGTATAGCTGTTAAGTTTCCCAATCAGTTCAACTCCCTATATTATTTAAATAACCGGAAGGATAAAACCTTCCGATTATTTAAATTAGTAGTTTAGCAAGACCAATTCCAACAAGTTACTGTTGGGCATTTTCCGCATTCCCATGTAAGAGTACAAAAATCACCGTCATTTCCTTCAGAAATTCCTCTAACATCAACATCAGAACCACCGTTGATGGACTCTAAGGATATTTCATCTAATTCTGTGCTTAGATCCCCAGCTAACTCATACATTTTTTCACTCATTTTCTCATCTCCTTTATTATTTATTTTGTATTGCCTATCTTGATTATATAATCGTATTTAATATTAGGTAACGAATACTTATATCGGCTTTTCACAAACTTTTATTCGGTTTAACGCAAAATAAATGGAATTTTACAATTGAAATGAAGTATGTTTTCTATATAATAAAAGAACGTTCACATACAACACTTTAAACAGTGGTTGCATATGAACGATCTGTTGATTTTAAGCTTATAAAATTCTTGCTGAAACCCGTCAATTTGTTCTAGCTAGCCTTCAATAATTAACATGTGTTTCACGTGATTTTCTCTTTTCAATTGCGGAGAAGCGCAATGTTAAAATACACTTAGACGGATTTCTTTAATATTATTCACTCCGATAGAAAAATGAACGAATGAAAGGTCTGGGCTCAATTTTATATCGAGCCCAGACCCCAAAAAAGCTGCACAAAGAAATAATCTTGTCTAGTCGTTTTTGGTTGCTCTTCAAACAGCGACACTTCAGTAACTTTAAGGTATTACAGTTTGCCTAGTTAGATATGAATAGAAAGATAATGTAAAAAACTACGTAGAGCCCAAAGAATATCAAGGGTACTTTTACACCTTTAAAAGTTAACAATACACTTAAACCATGATTTATGGCATTGCCTATCAACATTGCTACTGATACAACAACTGAAAGAATAGCTATTATCAAAAAGATAGCTTCCATTTTAATTACCTCCTACTATATATTAAGAATTTTCTTTCTATGCTAGCTAATTAAATTCACTATTATAGGGGTCCTTCTTCATTTATGAAGTTCTACAAAGGAATTCTGGAATGCACTAGCATATTCAATAAAAAATGAACCCTTGTTTGCAACGTTACTTGAAATATTCTATACTCTCAGTTTTCTTGAATATAGCGATAATCCACCTAAAGATATAGCTAAATATAAAACCATCATCATTAATCCAAGTAAATGCAAACCGGTATCCTCATAACCCATTGAAGGCTCATACACTTGCATTCCCATTCTCCATGCAAAAGTAAATGGAAAATAGAGAGAAATTTCTGCTCCTAGAATGATAGTAGTGATGAATATTGAGCCAACACCTATCAAAACTACACTTAAAAAACTTTTAGTTAAGATTATTATAAGCGCTGATATTGGTACAGTTAAAATAACTAACAGACTGTATAACATTAAACTCATAAACATTCGTAAAGCTTCACTAATTATGACTTCATTATTAAACAAAGTGTAAAGTGTGATGATGTGAATCAAATGATTTACTAAAGACGTAAACAGCAATAAAGTCATAATTGCAACTATTTTTGAGAATATTAATCTGAAATTATTTTGTGGATAAGAGAGCCAGTTAAGCATTGTTTGATTTTTGAATTCGTTATTAAAGAAAGCACCGGAAAAAATAAAAACGATCGATGGGAAAAGAGTGGCATATTGGTTAAATACATAGAAGTAATAATTCCAAGCACTCATATTAGTGGACATCATCATTCCAATAGTATTAAAGATAAAGGGAACAAAACTAATTACCAAAACAGCATAAACAATTTTAAGTCGTTTAAGTTTAAAATATTCATTTTTAACTAATTGCATACTGAACATCCTCCTCAGAGCGAGACTCAGACAATAGGTATAGATAGAGATCTTCTAAAGATATATTAGAACATTTAATTTCTCTAATCTGTAAAATATTATTAATATAGCCTAGTAACTCGGGCTCTTCCATCGCTGTAATGATTTCTAAATAGGTAGGAGTTGATTTAATTACTTCTATGCCACTTAGTCGCTGTAATTCTTCTAACTTTTCTTCATCACTTTGAACTATTTGAATCTCGAACAAGTTCATTTCTTCTTTATTTTCAGTAGTGAGAATTATTTCTCCGTTATTCATAAATAATAGTTGATCTGCGATTAAATTAATTTCGTTTAATAAGTGACTCGATACGATAATAGTTCTATCGTTTAACTCTACTTCCTGTATTAACATCTCTCTTACTTGTTTAATTCCTTGTGGATCTAATCCATTTGTTGGTTCATCTAATAATAATAATTGAGGATCATTAGCTATAGAGCGAGCAATCCCCATTCTCTGTTTCATACCTAAAGAGGTTTGCGAAAAAAGCTTATCTTTCTGTTTGGATAAACCTACAAAATTTAACAGTTTATCTATTTGCTCTTGGCGATATTTGATACGATGATAACTCATATGCAATGCTAAGTTTTCACTCAGTGTTAAGTTTGCATAGAAACCAGGAAACTCAATAATACTCCCGATCTCCTTCATTATATTCATGGAAGGCTGACGATAAATATTATGGCCATTAAATAGTATATCTCCAGAGGTTGGTTTAAAAACACCTAAAATTGATTTTAATAAGGTAGTTTTCCCAGCACCGTTGGGTCCTAATAAGCCATAAATTTTTCCTTTTTCGAACTTAAAATTCACCTCTTTCAATATTTGTTTCTTTTTAATGTCAATGTTAACGTCTTTTAATTCTATTAAATAAGTCATGTAGCTCCTCCTCCATTGCTTTGTTTAACATCATTATAGTGATTGAAAGTTAAAATAAGGAGCTAATTCAGTTTAAAAACAGGTTAAAATTGTTAATACCTATCCTAGAAAATATGGATTTAATTTTCCTCACTATAAATAACAAAAACCTCTCCATCCTTTATATTTCAAAAGATAGAGAGGTCATATATAATATATCTTTATTGGAATTACTTCTTAGTATATACCAGTTGAATTACACATTTCTGTTATCCGAGTTTACGTGTGTTTGTAAATAGTAACCTGTGTCCCATCATAATGAGATGTAATATCCAAGGATAAGTTCATTTGCTCCACCATCATATGAACGATAGATAAACCAATACCTTTACCTTTATTATTGGATAATTCCTCCATCCCTGGTCCGCGATCTACAATTGTTATATATTCTATATTGTCTTGTCTTCCAGTCTTCACATTTATATATTTTCCTTGATATGCATGTCTTTTTATATTCTGAAATAAATTATTTAATATTCTAAGAAGCCATATTTCATCTATTTCCCATATAAACGAATGTGATAAATCAATGTCTATTTCAAACCCCATGTCTTCAAATAATGGATACCAATCAATTAAGGACGTTCGTATAATAGGTATCACTTCTTTCTTTTCCATGGTCAAAGGAAGTCTACCCTCGCTAAGAACGGTATAAGAAGATAGGTTGTCTATTAGTTCACTTAAAAATGTAACTTTCTTTGTAATAACGAATAGTGATTCTTCAACTTCTTTATCTAATGGCAGCTCTCGCAATTTGTGGACATGTCCATTTATAATCGATAATGGAGTTCTTAAGTCATGTGAAAGACTAGCAATTAGTTGCTTTCTTATTTTCTTCTCTTTTTCTTCTTTTTTATGACTCTCATTTAAATCATCTACCATAAGATTAAAGGATTCTTTTAAAGCACCTATTTCATCTTTCTTTTCAACGATCATTTTAGAAGGAGTTAATTTGTTTTTATTCTCCTCCATATGTGCTTGTATTTCGGTCAATCTTTTACTTGTCTTTTTAAAAAATAACCAAGTTATATAAACGAATAAACTCCATATTGTAAATAAAAATAAGTACCAAAAAGAAGAATACTTTTGATCTAATATCTCTCGATCTGTTCCGATGTTTTGATTAGGAATTTGTAGGATTATATAGCCACTCTTTTCCTCACCTTCCAAGTATGTAAAATTACTATAGTAGTCTTCATTTTGTTTGTTTTGAACGAACTCAATAGTATCAGTAACACTCAAAGAGGCTTCTCGATGTTCGGTTGAAAATATTATCTCCCCATCATCGCCAATCCAGTAGATTATCTCATCAGATTCTATATCAAAATCTTCTAATTCATTTATTATATAGTTTGTTTCTTGATATGCTAAACTTGCTATTTTCTCTTCCCATAGTTGTTCTAAGTCTTGTTCACTTATTGATTCTTCGTTATAAATAGTAGATAAAAAGTTTAACAAAAGGTAGTATAAGAAATTAACCCCAAAGAAAGAAATTGGAAAAATTAGGATAGAAAGCAAAATAACTAGTATATACTTAGTTGATAATTTCATAGCTTTATTCTATAACCTAATCCACGGATAGTTTCTATTATTGTTGGTTTTTTGGGGTCTTTTTCTATTCTTTCTCGTAAATATTTAATATGTACATTAACAACTTTATCACCTTCAATATAATTATCTTGCCAAACATAGTTATATATCTGTTCTTTAGTTAATATTTGATTGTGATTCTTTAACAAGTAAGATAGTATTTTATATTGAATCCCAGTTAGTATTACTTCTTCCTTTGTTTCATTATTTATGATTTGGTTTGTATCTAGATCTACATCTAAATGTTTCACTCTAAAAAAGTGTTCAGACACTTTTTCAAACCTCACTAATAATTTTTCTATCCTAATAATTAACTCTCTTGGATCGAAAGGTTTAGTCATATAGTCATCAGCGTTTTCTAACCCTTTTATTTTATCTTCTATAGCAGTGAGGGCTGTCAAATAAATTATAGGAATATCTTTTTTAACGCTTTTTATTTTTTGGCCTATCGTAAATCCATCCAAACCAGGCAGCATGACATCTAATACAATTATATGGATATCATCTATGTATTGTTGATAGTCGTTACCTGAATTTAAATGTATCACGTTATAGCCCTTTTTAAGTAGAGCATTACGTACAATATCTCTTATTTCTTGATCATCCTCTATATAAAGTATATTTATCACAGAAAAACCTCCATGAGACTTTATTTTAACTATTGACTAAAGAGATGTACTGTGAAAGTACAAATGAAGTAACTTATAATTGCACATGTATTATCTTCAATTTCTCTGCTTTCATTAATGCATCAGCGCGAGAGGTTGCGTTTAATTTTTTGTAAATGTTAGTTAAACAATATTCAACTGACCGTTGGCTTAAAAGTAGTTCTTCAGCAATTTCTCTGTTCTTAAGCCCTTTGGCAATTCCAATTAATATCTTCTCTTCTCTCGGACTTAACATAATATTATTAGGATCATCGTCTTCAACTAGTTCTTCTTTAGTTCCAGTCCGTCTTAACTGTTTATACAATTCAAGTGGAAGAATAGTGTATCCATTTAAAATAGATTTAATTAGTGTAATGATTTGTGAACCTGTTGCTGTCTTACTAATAAATCCTGATACACCTGCTTCTACAAATACATTAAACAAACTTGTTGTTTCAAAGCCAGTATATATTATTATCCTACTATTCTTATTAAATTCGCTTATTTTTTTAGCTAAGTCTAAGCCATTTAAACTTGGCATATAAAGGTCGAGCATGCAGATATCAAATTCTGAGTGTTGTATTAAATCTAAAACATCATGACCAGATGTACAAAGTGTTACAGTAATTTCACCCGTCTCTTCTAGTAAATATTTAGTTCCTTCACCAACTACAATGTGATCGTCTACCAAAAGTAAGCTAATCATTGAAAAACCTCCAAATTATTAGAACAGTTCTTCTTTTTTTTCGTTGTATTTAGAAACCTTTTCAACACTAATTAAGATGTCCAAACCGTTATGGCTAGATGAAAATGTTATCTTTCCATCCATACTCTTTACTCTGTGTTTAATGCCAAGTAAACCAAAATGGTGATTTGGTGAATTTCTTTTCTCAATATTCAATCCTATACCATCATCTTCATACTCTAAATGTATGTTATTATAGTCAGAAGTAAAGGTTAAAGAGACACTATTTGCTCTAGAGTGTTTCACAGCATTCATAAGTAGTTCTTGAATTATTCTATAAAAACAAATCATTTGGTGTTCTGTTAAATTATAGTTTTTAATATTGTTTGTCAATTTAAACTCCATGTTCTCTCTTAATTTGTAAGTAAGAATGAGATTGTTAATAGCTTCAATAAAGTCAAACTGATTTATAAATACAGGGTTCAATTCATAACAGGATTCTCTTATAAACTTAACTTGATCTAATAATCGTTCTTTTATAAATAGAAGCTTCTGATTGGAAACGTCATCACCTATAGACCTACATAAAAAAATAATTTCTTGAAGCAATGTATCATGAATATCCATTGAAATGCGTTTACTCTCTCTTTCTGATATCAATAAGAATAGTCTCGAATATTGTGAATAAGTAAATTCCTCATCTCTTAATGATTCTTCTAATTCGTCTACTATTTTATTAGCGCTCTCTAAATTTTCTAAGATGTTTTGGCTGATAATAGATAGGGTTCTTAACCAATACTTTTCAGCTCTGTTATATTTTATTATTCCTTTTTTATAGGGCAGAAAAAAGAATATTACTTGATTAAAGATTATTCCAACTATTAAAAAATACCCAAAGCTTGTATTAAAAAGTTGGCCAACCTCTAACTTCATTTTACTTTTGTGAATTTCAGTAGTAAGGGCTTTTACACCATGAATACTTTCATTGCTACAGAATATTTTGCTCTTTTGATGGTATATAAAATAATTTATTTTTGGAACATCTAAGAATTGTTCAATTTCTTGAGTTAAAGACATAATTAATGAATTTTTACTTTTTACACTTCTACCTTTTATTGAGAAATGAAGAAAGCTTTCATCAAATTCTCTTTTCAACTTATAGTTCGAATCAATAAAGAATAGTAATATACTAAAAGAAATGAGATTTATCATAATTAGTAACCATAATTCAATTAATGAAGAGCGAGTACTAATTAAAAAAAAAGCAATAAAACTTATGAAAATTGCAGGAAAAAACGAACGTTTACTTACCATTATCAGTTTATCAACTTGATAATCAATGTCAGGAAGCACATCTACTAACATGATATATACACCCATAAATGGTACAGCTAAGACAAATAGACTAGTTGTTTCAGCACTTATGATCGTCTCTTTTAATACTAAAAACGGGACTATGTATAAACTAATGAATGGTAGAAAAGCTAATAGTAGTCCATAGTAAAAAAGTTTTAATTTATATTTATTAACATATTTTTGAAGGGACTTTACTAATTTAAATATCGGGATACAAATAATAAATAATATAATAGAAAAAGTATATAGTATTAAACTTTTACTTGTATCTTCGGATAATAGTAGTACATCTAATATTACTATTCCTATTGAAATAATATAGAAGAGATTTAAGTGCTTTAACTGAATAATTCTAACATGTGCCTTCTCATAATTTAGTTCATTTAAGAAATGTAAGAGTACCACCGGACATAGCAATAAACCGATACTATTTACATATAGCCCCAAAATATTATCTCTAGCAGAAATGGATGCGCTAATATAGGTTAAACCTATATTTAAAAATAAAATTGCTAGTAAATTTATACTTCTGCTTTGGTATTTTTTGAGTAGGTATCCTGCTATAATTATATTTATAATACATACTATAATTGGTAATATTGAAATTAAAGCAAAGCCAATAGAGGTGTCTGAGTAGTTTATATTATGTTTAGTGAAAGATTGTCCATCTTGTAGAAAAATATCCTGAACCATTTCAATTTTTATTTCCCTATCGTCAATCTCAGTTTCTAATAAAACTCTATCATTAATTTCAATATCTATATAATTGGACCAACTGACAGGATGGGTTTCTATTACTTTATATGAAGAATTTTCTATGTTGGATACAACAATACCTACTAGAGGATATTTTATTATGATGTACGCAAAGTATATTAATAATAAAATACTAAGTAGTAAAGTAAACTTATTAAAAGAATTGTTTAGTAGAGTTTTCATTGCCGTCCAGTAGCTATATTTAGCTACTTTCTACCTCCAATAGTAATTGGGTGTAATAAGCTCATCAACTTCCTTTATGATTGAATGAACCTCTTCTTTCTCTACTCCGATTAATGACGCATTTCCGTCTTTCACTTGTTGAATAATTTCTGGATTATTTAGTAGATAAATTACTAGTTCCTCCATAACTTCCACTCCTTTTTTAAATTTCATCTATAAGATTTTTAATAATCAATAGTTTTTTTGAACTCCCAATGGGCAAGTTATTCACTTTTTCCTTAGCTTGTTTCATATATTTTTCTTTCACTTGCTTTGCATAATTTAATGCACCAGAATGATAAAGTTGTCTAATAACCATTGATTTACTCATACAAATCTCTTTATAATCCACTAACCCTAAGAAATAATCTTTGACCATAGAAGGACCTTTATATTGATATAATAAATATAAAATTGGTAACGATATTTTTTTTTCAGATAAATCATTTTTCTTTTCAAAGTTAATTACATCTTTTATATCATTGGAAATTTGTGCTGCTACACCAATATCTAAACAATATGAATGTATTTCTGTTAAGTGTTTGGTCGATGTAGTTAATACACCTAGTAGAGCAGCTAAAGAAACAAGAGAGCCAGACTTACTTTTGCACATATTAATATATTCTAGTGGAGTTTTTATACGATTTTGAATATCTATATACTGTCCCTTAATGGAATTTGATAAGTTTAAATGTATATAATCTAGTGCGGTTTTTTTGTTAATGAAATTACATTCATGGGCTTCTTTAAAGGCATCAATTAAAAGTATTAAACCCAAATTTATTGCTTGTCTTTCATCACCTGACCATGGTGCGCGTTTATTATCTTTATCTTGAACGTCATCAAATATATCAAAAGATAAAATCAATTTCTGTACAAATTTATTAGTAAGATGAATATTTTCGTCATTCTCATAACTTTTAAAAGCATTATAGTGAATATCTGTAATATTTTTAAAAGCTGTAGATTCATCAAGACTATAATTTACTGCCTTGTTATAAAAGCTCAGAAGGCTATATGTATCCCCAAATGAAAACCTCCCATTCTAATGTTTAACACATATCGGTTCAAAAGTCAATCTTTACCATTATTAGTAGTTGCTTCAACTGTAGACTCTTATATAGAGAAACAGTCAATTGATTGAAATGTTTGATCTAAGTGTATAATTGAACGGTGTATAAAAATGAGTCATTTCTGATCTGTGTAGAAGTTTATAGTAGGTGCATCGTTTTTTACCTTGATCTAATTGATGAAGGACTCTTTGAAGGTAGGAAGCTATCAAGGCATGGGTGTAATAATTGCGAGCTTATAAATCTGGTAAATCCAATTATTAATAAAACATCCCTCCTTTAGGTGAAAGTTCTGGTAATTAAAGTTTATATTTACCATACATTTACTGTCAACTAATTACTTTAGGGGAGAGTCTAAATATATAGATGCTAGATAATTAAAAAACATGGTGCAATAATTTTTTCTTAACTGAAATACTGTTATCACAGTTAATATATATGTTTAATATTACCATAAATGGAGAGTGGTTTTATGACATATCCATTGGCAAATATAGCAGTTTAATGAGTGTCAGTAGTTGATTTCGTGAAATGATTATTCAGTGAGTTATTAGAACAAAGAACAGTCAAAAAGTCTGGGTTTCATTTAATTTAAACCCAGACCTTTGTGCATTGAAGTATCTTTTTCAAGTGAAGAGTGTTACATTCCTTTATATAGTCATCTTGATAATGTGATAGAGAAGGAGGGCTTGTAATAAAACCCTTCACCAAAATAGCCAAATCACACAAAATCTATTATGATATATTTCTGTCTACCAACAGTAGCAAATACGTACGTGGAAGGAAGTTTTTAGTGAGAGAAACACAATCACGAATCGACATAAAAGGGACATTCTATAACTTTTTAATACAAAAAAACAATTATGACAAGGTGTATCTAGATTGTATCGAAAGCACCGTAAGCAATTTAGTTCAGCAGCAAACTTCTGCTAACAAACCAGGAATGCTACTAGGAAAAATTCAGTCAGGAAAAACTAGAACATTTCTAGGAATAATGGGCTTAGCTTATGATAATGGTTATGATGCTGTGGTTATTTTAACTAAAGGAACAAAAGCACTGGTTAAGCAGACTATTGCTCGTCTACACCAGGAATTTGATGGGATGCTTGTACGGGATAATATGCGTGTCTATGACATTATGACCATGCCAGGCAATCTAAGTAAATGGGAGTTACATAAAAAACTTGCCATTGTGGTGAAAAAAGAAACAAGAAATATGGATAAATTGCAGCAGGCCTTATTTGAAACGTATCCGCAATTGAAAAATAAACATATTTTGTTTATTGATGATGAGGCTGATTTTGCAAGTGTCTCCTATGAAAATAATACAGAGAAAAACATTATTGAAATGAGAGTCATAGCATCCAAGATCGATAATATTAGAGCAAATGTAGCGAAAGGCTCCTACCTGCAAGTTACCGCAACACCCTACTCCCTGTACTTACAACCAGAGGAAAGGAGGAAAAATGACTTTGTTAAATTTGAACCAGTTCGGCCTGCATTCACTACACTAGTGCCGATTCATGATCAATATATAGGTGGTAACTTTTACTTTGATGAGGCAGAAAATCCAACATCACCAGCTTACTATCTTTATCAGGAAATTAAGGAAAATGATTTAGCTGTCATGAAAAAGATGGATTTACGCCGTGTTCGAAAAGAAAATGTGTTAGCTCAAAACAATCTAGCGAATGTAAACAAAGCGGTCATTAACTTTATTGTAGGAAGTTGTATCAGAAGATGGCAACAGCATTATCTAAAGGAAAAACAGGAAAAGTATGCAATGGTTGTTCATACAGAAAGAGGCAAAAAAGCACATGACTGGCAACAACAGTTGATTCATCGTATTATAGCTGACCTAACCAAGTTAGCTAAGAGCAATGATGACTTATTTACAGAAAGAATAGAAGAGTCTTATCACCATTTAATGAAGTCTGTCAGACTAGTAGATATGCCTGAACCTTCCTTTGCTGAGATTCTAAAAGAAGTGAATGAAGCGTTTATGGAAGAAATGGTTATTGTATCAACTGTCAATTCGGATAAAGAGGTGGAAGAGTTACTGGATTTTACTGGGCAACTACAACTTCGGACACCGATGAATATTTTTATTGGTGGGCAAATTTTAGACAGAGGCGTGACAATAAGTAACTTAACAGGTTTCTTCTATGGCAGAAATCCAAAGTCCTTTCAACAGGATACAGTGTTACAGCACTCACGGATGTATGGAGCTAGATCAATGGAAGATATGGCAGTTACGCGCTTTTACACAACAAGAAATATCTATCAGGTGATGGAGAGAATTCACGAGTTCGATACGGAGTTAAGGGAAGCCTTTAAAAAGGGGCATGATCAAGGTGTGGTTTTTATTCAGAAGGACGCTTCTAATCAAATCGTGCCATGCAGTCCCAATAAAATATTGCTATCAAACATTGTTACATTAAAACCACATAAACGAATGCTTCCCGTCGGATTTCAAACAGGCTATAAAACATATATTAGCAAACCGGTTGAAAAAATCTCTGTAATACTTCGTGAAACAAAAAAAACTTCACCTGGGATTACGGATGACGCTTTTTTGGCACCAAGTAACATAGTTAAAGAGATCTTATCCTTGATTCATGCTACGTTACAAATGGAAGAAGGCTATGAATGGGATCTACAGGAGTATTTCTCGATACTGGATTATATAACATTGGATATGGAAGAAAAGTATGTATGGCTTATTGTTAGAGAAGGGAGAAATATAAAGAGAATCGATTCAGAAGGCAGGTTTGAAAATGCTCCTGATACACCTAGTGGGAACAAGGGAGAGCTAAAAGTTGCTAGAGAATTAGCGACTGATCATCCTGCTATTATATTATTGAAGCAGCTAGGGTTAGAAGAGAACGGCTGGAGAGGGACGCCTTTTTGGTGGCCAATTATGGTAACGCCATTACATATGGATTCGACGGTATATGCAAAAGAAACTATTAAACAGTGATGATTTCTTTGCTAGTTGTTCACCACTACGGTATATTGCCGTTTTCTCCAGCGCCATCATAAAGGACTGGTGTGAGGTTCGGCTCCATACCGTCTTCACACCAGCCTATATGTTGTTTGCTTTACATTTTTAAGATGGGTTTTATCGTAATCCCATTTCCAGAATCAGCAAATGCTTGGTTAATTTCTTCTAAGTCATAGAATTTCACTAATTTATCAAAAGGAAACAACCCTTTTTTATAATATTCTATAAGCTGTGGAATGAATAATTGAGGGATTGAATCTCCTTCAACTACTGCTATGATAGATCTTCCTTCATTCAATAGGTCTTCTTGAACGTTTAGTGTCACTTCTCCAGTTGCTCCAACTACTGCAACAGTACCTAAACTTCGTAGTGATTGTATGGATTGAACAACTACTGATGAAACACCTGTAGTTTCAACTGCGTAATTTGTTCCTCCGTTGGTTATCTTTCTGATCTCTTCTACTGTATCGACTTCAGATCCATTGATAACATGTGTTGCACCTAATTCTTTTGCTAATTCTAATCTACTGTCGTGTAAATCGATTGCAATGATTTTGGCACATCCTATTATTTTAGCGGCCATAATTGCACTTAATCCTACAGCGCCGCACCCAAATATTGCGAGTGTTGATCCAAATGCAGGTTGTAATTTATTTATGACGGTTCCAGCTCCAGTTTGGATCCCGCATCCTAAAGGGCCAAGTAAATGAAGATCGACGTCTTTATCTACTTTCACTACGTTTCTTTCGTTCGAAACAGCGTATGTGCTAAATGAAGACTGGCCAAAGAAGGTTGACATTTCTTGATCGCCCTGGTGAATGCGGTGTGTACCATCTGGCATTCTGCCTCCGAAATTGAATTCATTTAAATAAATACAAGAAGCTGGGTGACCTGTTAGACAGTTCTCACATTGTCCACAAGATGAAAAAGATAAAACAACATGATCACCTGGTTCCACTGTTTCAACACCCGAGCCGACCTTTTCTATAATACCTGCCCCTTCATGGCCGAGTACAGCAGGGAGTGGCACCGGAATCATCTGGTCGCGTGCAACTGCATCAGTGTGACAAACCCCCGCTGCAACTACTTTCACTAGCACTTCATTTTCTTTTGGTTCCGAAAGCTCCAAATCTTCAATTTTAAATTCTTGTCCTTTTTCATGGATAACTGCGCCTTTCATTTGCATCGTTCATTTACCTCCTATGATATGTAATCTATACATCATTATCTCCAATTTATAACAGGGCATACAGAAATGAACGATAACAAAATCCATACAATAAAACACAAATGTGTGAACTAGAACGTCGAACAGTTAATGGTCAAGTCTATGTACAGACAATGGAAATTATATTTTAGATTGTAAATTCGAAAAAAATATTAGATCCTAGAAATTAAATAGGGATTTACAGTGCTTAGTAGACGTCGTTGAAAACGGATTATTTATTAACATGACGAAGAAAGTTTTAATAAGTAACTTAGAGCAGGTAAAGGTAATGGAGGGGGGAGACTAAGAGCAAGGCAACCCTCGATTCTTTTAGAATAACGTTCACTTCCTTCCGATCACGGAGAGAAATGGTCCGTTTACTAGAGCATGTTGATCTCGTTCATCTCCCCCGAAAATGCCATATTAATGTTCATCTTCCAATTCGACGATCTTATTGGTAATTAAATCTTGTTCTTTTTCCGCAACTTCATTGGAAATAATTTCTTCCCTTAACAAATGGCTAATTGCCTCGTATTGTGCATATAGTGAATGTTTCAATAGGGCCATTTTCTGCTTTTCCTTCAGTTCAGGGTAGTTACGGAAGAGCTCTTCAATTTCGTTATGCAATGCCGTACGCTCTTTCTCATATTCATCAATAATTTCTTTTGAAACTAATTCTGATACAAATAAATTCTTTCTAACCTTGATGATTTCTTGAATACCTGTTTCCATTCGATGGGAGCGTGTAATAAGTGCTTCATACTCTTGATAGCTTTTTTCCTTCTTGTTTACACCTAGCCATGAAATAAGCGGTTTGATCGAAAGGCCTTGGGCAACAAGGGAAAACAATACGACACTAAAAGCCATGAGTAAAATTTCCTCCCGGCCTTCAAAGTCTCTTGGAAGACTAAGCACAAGCGCGATCGATAATGATCCCTTCAGACCACCCCAGTTTAGAATGTGTTTCCATGAGAGTGGGATGTTTTTGATGAAGAAAAGGCTACTATATACCGCAATACTTCTGGCAATTAGAACGATCAGAATGGCGATAAAAATGTATCCCCAGTTTTCTGCGACATTGATTCGTGTAATTTCTAGTCCGACCATTAAAAAGACAAGAGAATTGGCAAGTAATGTTACGACATCCCAAAAATTACTTATATTTAATTTAGTTGCAGGGCTCATGCCAATTCTTGAACCATAGTTTCCAAATGTAAGAGCAGCAACAACAACTGCTATTACCCCAGAAGCATGAATACTTTCAGCTATTAAGAACGCGCTGTAAAAGAGAATAATACTAAAGATGATCTCCAATGGGTAATCATCGAAGTATCTGGTTAGACGTGAGAATACATAACCTAGTAAAGCCCCGGTTATCAAACCTAATGATACTACTTTTATAAATTCCCATAATCCATAACCTGCACCTAATAATCCTAAGTCAAGATAAGAGATTAAAGAAAAAGCTGATATATTAAATAAGACAACCGCTAACCCATCATTAAATAAACTTTCTCCTTCAATAACAGTAGCAAGCCTTTTTTTAACGCCTACACTTTTAAAAATAGACAAAACACTAACAGGGTCAGTGGCACTCATTAATGCTGCAAATACAAATGCTGCAGGAATAGAAAAGTGTAAAAGCCACATAGAAGAAAAACCGATAATAATAAAAGATACGAAGGTTCCGCCAAATGCTAAAGCAAGAATTGGCTTTTTGTTATCAGTTAAATGGGAGAAGGGCAGTTTTAATGCTGCTTCCCCTAATAAAGCTGGTAAGAACAATGTAATAATGACAAAATTAAACACTTCCCCCTCCGTAATAAAGTCTTTCAATGGTTCCAATACGGGAATGTTGATAAGGCCGATAATTGCCCCAACAATGACTAATGCAATGGGGTAAGGCTGTTTAAATTTTTTGGCAATTGCGGTAATACCAGCTGCGATCATTACTAAAATAAGACCGAGTTGAAAGATATGGTGTAAGTCTAAGTCATGCATGATTCGTTCCTCCTTACTTGCCTTAGGCTACTATTCATCTTACCCAATTGGAACAAAATCATTACCTAGCCTAGTTCACAAATGAAAATAGAAAGCATTTTTCATAGAATCTTCTTTAAGAAGATAATTTTGATCATAATCAATACTTAAATCCTCCTTCCTTACATTTTTAATGGCAAGATCAATTTCCTTCATAACATTGTTTTTAATCATTAAATTATTGATCATTAAATCCCCTTAATAAGTCCAAGCTCTATAAAACGTATATCACCTAATGTTTATTGAATGTCCCCCGCAAATATTGCTGTTTCATCTTGAAGAACAGTAACAATCCTAAAAACAAACATTACTTTTGTGAGCGTTAACATAATTAATTACAACTACTTTTGAAAAGATGTCAAGGGGGAAGCGGGACTTTTCAATAATGAAAGCATCTAATGCAGAATAAGTAGAGGAACAAAAAGGTTTTCAAAATATTAAGAAACTCTTTAGCTTTGGCTTGAAAGAAGCTAGAATATTTGCGTTAGTAGTTCCTTTAATGTATGTAATTAATATGGTCATGATTGTGATGATTATTGGCTATTGTGGTATTCGTGTGGCAGAAGGCTCAAGGTCAACTGGTTCGCTCGTCGCCTTCTTACTCTTTACTACCTTTGCGATGTTTTTCACTCAATTACAGAAAGCGCAAGGTGCAACCGAGCGAATTATGGATATTTTGGTCTTTGTTGAAGAATCCAAACAAGGGAAAGATTTAGATATTTCTAATCTTCCTATCTCGATCAATAGGGGTACAATTTTATATATGAGGTAAGCAGTTTTTAATGTTTATTAACCGATAATGGAAATGTTAGGATGCTGTTGATTAAGCTTGGCCTGTAACTCTTTTACTTTGCGGAAGGACAGATAACATTCTTGGTCATTTGTCATGATTAACTTGCGCTTTTTTTTATCGATTACTTTAATGTGCTGTAGATTGATGACATAGCTTTTATGGCAACGATAAAAGAAAGGATGAAGGTCTTCAAGGTCTTTTAATTTTGCGTAAAATTCATAATAGCCATTTTTTTCGTGTAGGCCAATTTTATGTACATGAGGAGAAGTTTCAAAGTAATATATATCCGCATAATTAACATATTTAATCTGTTCCCCGATCCGGATAATAAGTGATGATGCTTCCTCCTGTGAGGTGCTTTGCTGCTGATACTTGGTAAAGGCTACTTCTAATGCGTCGATTACTTGCTCAGCTATTTGTGCATGGTCATCATCTTTAACAATAAAATCGAGCGCAGCTAATTTGTATTTAAACGTCAATTTTAATCGATCTGCATGCATAGAAATAAAAATGATTGTAGCAAAGGGATCTTGTTCTCGGATCTTGCGTGCTACATCCATTCCATTCAGTGTCGAAGCAAGTTCTATATCTAAAAAGTAACAATCTGCTCTCTGTGCTTGTTGGTAAGCTAGCACTTCTTCTGGAGTAGCAGCACTAAGTACTAACTTAATGCTTGGTTCAAAGGCCAAAGCATAATCAGAGATAATCGACTCCAACAATGCTCGTTGTTCTGTTTCATTTTCACAAATAATCACCTTCATAAGAAAACCTCCTCTGAATGATGTGCGGTTTTTTTCGTGATCGTTCAATTAGACCAGCGTTTTTTCATATGGAACGGAAATGTGTAGGTTTACAGTTTTTATTTCAATTTCGTGAATGAAGAATTGATTTTCGATTCGCGTGTTCATGGTAGTGTTTGACCAATGATTGATAATTTGACGAGCGGTTGTTAAGCCGTTGCCCCGACCAGTTCCTTTTGTTGAGTATCCGGCTTGAAACAGTTCCCTGATAGTTATCTCTTCATTTCCGATTCGGTTCTCTATTACAATAAGTAAGGAACCGTCCATTTTCTGCATAAATGCCATATTTAGCTCTCGCTCTTCTTGGTGAAGAGAAGCTTCTAGCGCGTTATCTAATAAAATACCAATTAGCCGTATGAGATCGATTATATTCATTTCAACAGCTTGGATTTGATCGGATACTTCTACGTTAATGTTTATGTTTGACTCCTGGGCTAATAATATTTTAGAGGAAAGAAAACCTTTCAATTCAATCAATTTAATTTTATCAAGCTGATGAAATAAATGATTGCGATGGAGGGTGTTGTTTTCTACTTTAATAATATAATTGTCAAAATAGTTCTTTAATCCCTCTATATTATTTTGTTCTATGTATCCTTGCATTGTAAGTAGGATATTTTGATAATCATGTCGGAAGCTTTGCATATCCTTATTGATTCGTTCTAATTCTTGCATGTATTGTAGCATTTGCTCTCTTTCTATTTCTTTACGCTTTAACGTATTTTCTTTTTTAATGTTTCGCATCAAGATAGTAAACATGATGAACATTAATAAGAGGTAAATGGTCTCAATAAGCACGTTAAATATGGCAGCATAATATAGTTTGCGATTTAAAGCGATAAATAGATTGAAGTAGATAACGGTTGTCGTGATCCATACGATTATAAATAATAAGATTTGTGTAGCAATGGTAAACATATGCCAAACCTTCGTTATAAATAAACGATAAAGATATGTAAAAATAGCGAAAAAGCATAAAAGGAATAAACCACTAATTCCTACATAAAATGGTTGATCTGTAACAATGGAATATCGAATAATTTGTGATAAGTTTTCTGCAACAAGGCTAGCAACCGCTAGGATAGCTACGTCCAACAGTACACGTAGTTTTTTGGTATAGATATAAAAGAATAGACTTAAGGCGATTAATAGATAAATGATACTAAACCAGCTAGCTATATATAAGTAGACTAGAATGGAAGGTAAACCAACAAGATCGTTTTTATCCTTAATCTTATGTTTAACGTATAAAACAAGCCAAAGAACATACCCATTAATTCAATGATAAAAAAGAACAGAGATAAGACCATTGAGCCACAACCTTCTATAAACAATTGAGATAAATGTAAAGTTATTAGTAAGTGAACGCTAATGAAATAACGAGTGAAAGTGTGATAGAGATGGCACGATTCTATACAGAATTATACTATTTTTAGCAACTTATTACTATTGATTAAGGGAAATATAAGAATAGAAGTTTACCTTCTTATAGAGGATTGTAGCAATAATAATAGTAAAATCCCCCTGAATGTTAAAGTTTCAGAGGGACAACATTAGGATTCTACTAAAATTTGATTAACGATAGGATATAAAGAAACCACCAGATACACTTGATCACTAGTAATATCCTTTACTTGAATCGGACCAACAATAGCTGATGGAGAAAAATAGAATGGCAGGCGAAAGTCCATTTCTGTTTCTGGACGTAGACGGAATCCATCTGTCAAGCCTGTTTCCAAATCAGGATTAGCAACACGATATAATTGGTCGCTAATTTGCAGTTCAAAATCGGTACCAATTAAATAGTAATTAATAAAGTTAATACCACTATGTTCCCTTGGATTATCCGTTTTATTTGTGTTTTTAATGGTTACCTCTACATCATAAACCATTTCAGGAAAAAGAAAATCATCTTCTGCAAACAAAGGGTTATCTGGATCATCCTGATACTCATATTTAGCAAGATACGCATCATAAGAAATGATTTCTGCATTATTTACGGTTACGGTATAACCATCCATATTTTCAAAGTCATCTAAAAAGATATTATCTTCTATTGCTACTTCTTCTCCCATTTTAAAGGTATGGACTGGTGGAAGCTCGACATCTTTATTGACATACCAGATGCGAATACCTACTCCTATAATGAAAGCTAAACATAGGAGAAGGATGAGGAACTTTTTCATATGCTTTCACTCCCTTTGGTGCTGCTGATTAATGCACCATTTTCTAGGTAATGAATCTCATCTGCTAATTCATCCAAAATATCGGTATCATGACAAGAGATAATGACTAAAGCACCACGTTCCTTTTCTAGATGAACGATTTGTTTAACGAGTTCTACACCATTCGTGTCCAGTGAGTTCGTTGGTTCATCTAGAATAATAATATCCGGTTTTTCGAGGATGGCACCAGCAATACCAAGACGTTGCTTCATCCCTAGTGAATATTTTTTATATTTTTTCTTACTGCTTTCCTCGTCTAGACCGACCTGGGTTAAAACGGTTCTTATTTGCCTATCGTCGATTTCATTGCGAATCGATGCAAGCATTTTTAAATTTTGAAAGCCTGAATAGCTATCTAAAAAAGCTGGATTTTCTAACAGCATGCCAATACTATCAGGAAAGGTAAGGTCTTTTCCAAGCTTTTTATCGTCTATGTGGATCGATCCTTTGGTAGGAAAGATTAAACCAGCAATTAACCGCATCATCATCGTCTTTCCAGAGCCGTTTACGCCACGTAACCCGGTGGCTTTGCCAGAATGAAATGTTAAAGAAATATCGTTGATTACGGTAACACCCTTCATTGTTTTGGTTACATGATCCATATGAATGGTTGTCATAGTAAATCTCCTCTCATTTAGATGTGAAACGATTAACTTATTCATCGTGTAAAATATCGTATCGCCTAAAATAAAAACAGCCTAAGGTAAATGATACGGCAGTTAAGATAATCCAAGCAATTACTGCCTCATTAAACGTAAAGCCTTGCTCAACTACATAATCGCTTCGAATGGGCATAGCATAGTTTCCAGGAAGGTAAGGGGTAACAAGGTAGGCAGAGGACAGCAAAAGAATAGCCAGCATGCCAAAACTATGCAATGGTTTAATAAACAGAACGATGGTCATCTGTAGCAGGTTAAATCCAATGGACATCAACATCGGAATAAATACAATGTAAACTACTAATTCACTTGGAAATTTATCATATGGGCTTTTCGCCTCTAACAGGTCATTGACAAACATTGGTGTGATATCAAATGAAATGGGTTCTTGCATGATGAAGCAAAAAACAAAAATGGTTAGAAATATGATGGCATAATTGGCCAAAACGTAACAGATATTCCAGAGTGTCTTTGAAATCCACCAAGCCATTCTCCCCTTTGTTCTCATTAACATGTTCAATCCTAGTGATGATAGGTCCCTAGATGGATAATGTAGCGTACTATAAAGTATAAACAGATGTAATAGCATCCATTTGATTGGAAATAGAAAGCTTTCTGTATCAGAAGGTATGTATTCTTTGATACCTGCAAGTACATAAAATAAATAATCAACCCACGTACCGGGTGGAATCGTTGGATCAAACATATATGCATGTTTTTTTCTTATATAAAAATCAATACAAAACGCGAGTACGACTAAGACAATAACGAATAGGTGAACCAGATTGATTCGAAAACCGTTCTTTAGATCATATTTAAATAGGTTAAAAAACTTCACGTTTAACACCTAATCTCATCGTTATTCCAAATGTCATAATAAATAGTAATATTCCTTCAATAAGGATGATAACAGTGCTTGCAGGATTTTCAATAGCAATTGCATGTAAGTAATTTAATGGTGAAATTTCTTTATAAAATTTGTACTGTAAAAAGGTACGGCTATAATGCAAAATAAATAGAAGAAAAAACGGAATTAAGATAATGGCAATTCTATTTTTTATAAAAAAGGAAATAGCAAGGCTGATTGTTGCAAATAATCCTCCAAAAGTAAAATCTAAAAGCAAATAAAGTATCGTATAAACGAGCGGGTGAGTATAAAACAAGCTTGACCAGATCGCACCAATTTCTACGCCATATACATAAGGATTAAGCTGTGTTGGCGAAATGGCAGGCACAAACAATGCCACAACTATAAAATTTAGGATAAGTGGAAGTAGGATAACGACCCCACCAGCAGTAAATGTAGCGATGTACTTAGTTAAAAAATATTGCCATTTATTGCTTCGTGTGACGATCATTTTCACATATCCTTTTTTACTTTCGGTTATGTACGACCAGCCGTAAGGGAAGACGGCAATCAGTGGAAGTAAGGTGAAAAAAGTGTGAATCCAAGTGATGATGTCTCCCCGCCAATCCAATACTTGTAGAGCGTTGCGTTATATGGTAAAGGATTACCTTGCGAATTCATAGCCGAATGAGCATTGGTATAAATATAGGTATCGATCATATACCATGCGCTCAGTAGTGTGAAAATACTAGCAATTATCATGGTGGTGATAAAGAATTTATTTGTTAGCGCTTTGTTTAGCTCTAATTGTAATAAGCGAATAAACGTTTTATTCATAACGCGTCTCCCTTAGTCAAATTTTAATTCAAAATACTTATAATATTCAGCTTTGCCGGAAGATCCAATGATGTAATATAAAGGTTCTACTTCCAACTGTTCAGCAGGCACAAACCAACCAACCTTGGCATCTAGCTCTTCACCAAAGGATAAGGGGAATTGATAGTAATCACTCCATTGATTTTGCTCATATGGGGGATGTTCGCTAAAGTAAGCAGCCTCTAAAGTGAACGGCCCATTTGGATCTTCAATTCCTTCTTTGAATCCAATAGCTGATTCAATAAACATCACTGGTTGTTTGTTATCCTTTTCACTCATAAATGAATCGTCATTAATATTTTTGACAGTGACATCAACAAGTACTAGCCGGTACGATTGGTCAATCGATCCATCTTCGTTTATTAGCGAGGAATCTGAAAAATCTTCTTTCTTTAGATCTAACTCGTTTATATTATCCGATTTAAAAGCTTGATTAAGGGTATATTGAAATTGGTGGGATTTATCTCCTCCATCAAAAGTAAATGTGATCGTATCACCAACCGTAGCAAGCTCAGGTTCCGTTGTAGCTTCTTCTGTTTGCTCAACTTCAGGTTCACTGTCCGGTATAGTAGATGGATTGACGTATTGATCTTCTTCCCCATTGTTTAATTTACTTTTAAGTGAATCCTCCAATTCTTTATAAGAGCAAGCAGATAATAGAACGGATAAAATTAATACGTACACTAAGCCAAATTTATTTTTTCTTTTCATTTGGATTAATTCTCCTCGTAAATAGATAAATGATTCTTTCATTCTATTTCTTCAAATAAAAGATTCCTTAATTTGCGTATGGATATGAACCAACACTATCTGGGCTCCAAACTCCAGAAACAGTACCAGTACCATAATATCTTTGGAATTTTAATCTAGCACTCCTGCCTCCATTTTCATAAACTAGTTGTTTGACAAGCCACTTTCCTTTACTTAAGGTAACTTTATCTCCACCTAGTGTTTCATCTACCCAATAATTTGTTCCAGACACAGAGGATGGGCGATAACCTTGTACATCTGCATAAATGTAAGTGATTGGTACTTGTTCTACATTAACGTAAGTAGAAGTTGTATTTTCTTTAGAACGGCTACCTGTGTATGCATAATTATTTGAAGTACTTACACTAAAACGAAAAGACGTATCACCATGGTTTGAAGCAAATGTAGAAATTGGAACTAAAGTAAGCATCATGATGGAAGATAGTAGATTACTGTAATCAACTCTCCTTGTTATTAAAGTTGCTCATGAGCATTTTCTTGGTTAACCTAAAAAAAGATTAACACATTTTCCAATTATTTGGTTGTTTTTGTCATGAAAGACTCATTTTTAATCATAAACGTCATCCAATCAAATGCAAAGGCTTCAAGTGTATGTGATTTTATATTGCTTAGAATAATAATTTTTCTTAAGGTTTCTCCATAAGAGGAGACCTATTTAGGTTGACCGGTAATACCGTTGATCCTAATGATTAGACCTTGAAAAATATAGGAAGGTTTATTCTAGCTTAACATTTTGCAAGAATTTCTGGTCTTCGTTAGTGATGGTGATTTTACTACTTTTTTAAAGTCATGCATGATTCGTTCCTCCTTACTTGCCTTACGCTACTATTCATCTTACCCAATTGTAATGAAAATACTTAAATCCTCTTTCCATACATTTTTAAAAATACGGTGTTATAATTTTTCTTAACTGAAATACCGTTATCACAGTTAATATATATATTTAATATTACAATAAATGGAGAGTGTTTTTAGGATATAGCCATCGGCAAATATAGCAGTTTAAATGAATATCAGATAGTCGATTTCGTGAAATGCTTATTTAGTCGGTTTAGTGCAAAAAAAAACCAAAAGGTATAACGAATTTAATAACTAGTTAATAGTATTAACAGAGGATAATGAAGTCAGAAAAAAATCAATCAGAAGGAGCGTAGCTAACATGTTAATCCAATCCACAAAAGCTTTGCAAAAATACTTAAAAGTAGACCTCGAGCCAAAACAGGAACTCGCAGCTCCATTAACAGGGTGGCATGCACATCTTAAAAAGATCGATCGAAGAAATACAATCATCCTAGTGCATGATATCAGTCTTTACACAGTCATCTTGTATGGTGTGAAAGCGAAAGACGTCAAAAACTTTGAACAATTAATAAAGCAGGCAATAACGGATACTCTTATAGCAGATGGATTTAACGAACAGATTATCCAAACAGAGTTAGTAGCGGGAGACTTATCGTATACATCAACGAAAGATCGAAAAATGGTAGCCTCGCTAAATCAGATCATTCAAGAGATCGAATTTTTTATGTATGAGGCTAATTCTGAATCAATGATACAACCAAGCGTGTCTAGAAAGGTAAATAGATCTTTACACAAATCAAGCAGCGGAGAATATATAAAACCAATCGAAAAATTACAACATGTCTTGGAGAGGAAAGTAGGTAAGAAACCATTTCAACAACCAGCTGTCCAATTAAAAGTGACCTTAAAATTAGAGGGACAACAAGTATGGCGTAGATTAGTGATATCGATTAATCAAACATTCGCTAGTCTACACGATATCTTACAAATAGCTTTTAATTGGACCAATAGCCATCTGTATGAATTTACTTTTTATCAACAACCACCATCATTTACAGATTATTACTTACCAGATACAAATTACACACTTGTTTCTCACCCAGAAGCTTTTTCTTATCGAGAAGATGGACAAAAAATGAAATATGCTCATCAAATAGCGTTAAGAGATGTATTAGATAAATATAAGAGTATTGTTTATACGTATGACTTAGGAGATGATTGGCAACATTTTATCGAAGTAGAGGAATGGATTGACGATTATGATGCCAGATATCCAGTTTGTCTAGATGGTGAGGGAACAACACCTCCAGAAAATGTTGGTGGGATTCCGGGTTATAGCCATTTTCTTGAGGTTATTCAGTCAAAGGATGATCCAGATAGAGAATGGATGTTAAATTGGGCAGAATCGGTAGGGTATCAACCATTTGATAAGAATATGGTAAATGAACAATTAAGCAAAATAAGAAATTGATTAGATGCCCTTGGTGGGGAACTGAAATAGATAAAATGGTTGGGTGAATAGGGAAGGAGTCAAATGCCCTTCCCTTTCATCCCATATACTTACACAGTAACTAACTCCATATCGAGTGATTGAGTTGTCTTCTGTATAGAGAACAGAAGCTCAGCAAGCTCATCATAATCATGATTGTTCATAGCGTTTTGTAACGAAACGCAAAATGCTTGCCATTGTCTTTCGTTATTAAATGTTTGTGCAGCAATAGAAGTAGTACCAGCTGAAACCAAACGAAGTGCCCAACTAAATAGAGGATGATTTGAATCAATTGGTAATGACTCTATATGACGTAAGCCTTGCATGGTTGTAACCAATTTATCTTCTTCCAAGTCTCTTAATTGAGCAAATAGTAATTCTCGCTTTTCATTATCTTCCAGCTTAATACTCTTTTCAAAATACATACGGTCTAATCTACTTAATAAAATGGCTGCCTTCCCTTTTATGTCATTGGTTGCTTCTTCTCTGATTTCTATAATTTTAGAAATATTCTCTTCTTTAAATGGACCGTGAAAGCCAGTGTTTTTGTCCATATAACGGAGAATCTGTGCACCGCCTAATCCAATACCGTCAGTACCTGTATAAATGACTTGAGGTAAGTGTTTGAATCTAAAGCCTGCTGAAAAATAAGTAATTAACCCTTCTTCATGTGCTTTGTGGACTAATGTCAGTGATTCGGAAAAGCTAAGTTGCTCAATTACACACTTGCTTGGATACGTATTAGCTGTTCCATCCCAGGTCACTTTGTCAAATCCACCTTCTTTAACTATTTCGATTCCTAACATTCCAATTTCAAAGCGATCAGTCACCAATCTTGGCTCACCATTATTCTCCTTCAATGTTTGTTCACGATCATCCAAAATAGGAGTATTGATGTTAAAAGCAGCAGCTAATGCTTGGCTATGTGGATCTCTTCGCACATTTCCAGCCATATATTTCATGAATTGGATGGCCTCCGTTGTACTCATACGTTCAATGGCTAACTTGCATTCCGTTAATCCATCCATGAAAATAGCGGAACATGCAGCAGCTAATGTGTGAATAGTCTTAACAACAGAAGGTTTAAAATCACTCTCAAATACCGGTCTGCCTACATATGATGAGGATGGTGCATCACTGCCAACATGCAATTTGACTTTTCCAATAATATGGAAGTTTGGAATGCGGTATGGTTCCACTAGCTCACGATCTTGATCACTTCCTCTTTCAAGGTGTTCAATATGAACTATGACCCCTTTTAGATCTTTATTTGATTTTACAGTTCCATATAAGTGACCTATGCCAGGATCTGTAATGGAGGCATAGGTTTGAACATCACGAAACCCTGAATTTCCCCATGGTATAATGGCTCCATCGAATCGATGCCCTTTCTCTAACAGCACATAGGCCAAACGAATGGCAAAGCGTTCGTCGAAAGAAGGCAAGCGATTTTCTCTCCTTATTTCTGTGATTAGTTTGCTAATGATATTTAAATACTGAGAGTTCGTTAGTTCTTGAGGTTCGAGGTGATCAGAATGTTTGTCTTCCAGTGTTATACGAATATAAAAGCTATCTTCTTGAACATATAATTTACTAAGATTTTGTTGATGTTTCGCGCATGCTTCTAGGTGGAGGTTAAGTAATGAAAAAATTTGAAAGACATTGTTGAGTAAAATCTTGGAGTCTTGTTGTCGTTCCAGTAATTTGCTCATTTCATGAAGAAGTAGAGTTTGAAAAGTTTCTAGTTCGGGAAATTCTTTAACCAATAACGCTAATTCCCGTTTTATTTTTTCATAGAATTCATCCAATTTATAATATTCAGAGATAGCATATGAGGTATTTTTTGTGAATTCTTCGTCTGTGGGAGACATATCTTTAGTCTTTTTGATCCTTAATTCTTCCATTGCATCTAAAAGGTCCGAAAACATTGCTCGTCGCAACATACCTTCGTCAAAACGTAAAAATCCTGATTTAACTTTTGTCGCCTTCATTGAAAACCCTCCTGAATTTTTGAATAAAATAGAATAAAAAACTTGATAAGGGGTTTAAAAAATAATAAAATGGAATAAATAGAACAGAAAGCGTTTTCTGTGAGTCGTTATCTCTTATGCGGCCAAACATGGAGAGGTAACGACAAACCATTCTTTCTTTGAAACCCGTAGAAAATACATGTAAAAATTAATCCCTCCTTTCTAAAATCAAACCCTTTTTCAGTCCTCCCTTCTTGGTAAATTTTCCAATTAGCAGGAAGTTCATACTTATTATAGTTCTATTAAAATATTTTGAAAAGTAGATACATTCTTTTGCTATAGTTACATTTATTATACATACTAACCTGATAGTAAGTATATATACCCAGGTTTCATTTACTGTGACGGGCTTATAACTAGAATTTGTTCAGCTCTTAACTTGCTTGGTTTCATCGGAGGGAATATTATGTGTGCAGAAGAAGAAAATATTCAAATCGATTGGGAGAAATGCCCTATTCATAATACATTAGAAGCAATAAGGGGAAAGTGGGATTATAAAATTATATTAAGTTTAAATCAGGGAAGTAAAAGGTTTGGGGAGTTATTAGAAAGCCTTCAAGGCATCAGCGCCAAGACACTAACTTATTCTCTTAAAAAACTAGAGAAAAAGAATATAATTGAGAAAAATGTTTATCTTGTGGTTCCTGCGCATGTAGAGTATACATTATCGAATAAAGGAATGGCATTAAAAAATGTATTTCATGAAATGCGAAAGTGGGGAAGAACATGGGAAAAATAAGTTCTAAAGACAAAGAGGAACGTGAATGGATTGCAATTGATTGATCCGTTCGTTAAACCCATTATTTAAATTACAATCCATGCACAAAGGATTCGATAGAAGAATAATTTCTATATTTTTGGAATTACATATCTAAACAATTGTTACTGATCTAGTTCGATAAAGACTAATAAGAAGTATAATGCTGAAGTTAATTAATTTCTTTCATTTCTGACGGTTGCTTTTTAGTTAGTTTTTTATAATTTTCTCCCCAATCTCTCATCAACAGAATAATTGGCTCGAGCGTTCTTCCGAATTCCGTCATGGAATACTCCACTTTAGGAGGGACAACTGGATACACTTCTCGTTGAACGACACCATCTTTTTCTAACTCCCGTAATTGGAGCGTCAACATTCTCTGCGTCACGCCAGGCATTAACTTTCTAAGTTGATTAAATCTTTTTTTACCGTCAATAAGATGAAATAAAATAACTCCTTTCCATTTCCCTCCTATCACATCTAGGGTTCCTTCGACGGGGCATCCCTCTGGGCAACCGTACCCGCTTTTTCTGTTTCGCATTGGTTTGCACACCTCACTATTGATTTTGTGTTCTTTATACATCTTATAAATAACATAAATGTATGTAAATTACAAGATTGTGCCTACTTACCAATTTTATGATTCCTGTTTATAATATGTTCTGTAAATAATTTTTTTGTAGGAGGAGATAAGAATGAAAGCAATAGGATTATACAAATACTTGCCAATTGATCATCAAGAAAGTCTAGTTGAGGTGAATCTTGATAAACCAGAGGCTAAAAATAGTGACTTGCTTGTGAAAGTTCAGGCAATTTCAATTAACCCGGTTGATGTGAAAGTTCGTTCGCCGAAAGATAAACAGGAGGACTCACCAAAAATTCTAGGATGGGATGCTAGTGGTATTGTAGAAGAAGTAGGACCTGATTGTACTTTATTTAAGCCAGGTGATGAAGTTTATTATTCCGGGAGTCTCACAAGACCTGGTACCTATAGTGAATATCATGTAGTGGACGAAAGAATTGTTGGAAAGAAGCCTAAGTCCTTCAATTTTGCGGAAGCAGCTGCACTACCGCTTACAGCTATTACTGCATGGGAAGGGTTATTTGATCGATTAGAAATCGACATAAACCAGACTAAAGAAAATGAGAAGAAATCGATTCTTATTATTGGAGGAGCAGGCGGTGTTGGGTCTGTTGCTATTCAATTAGCCAAGTTAGCAGGATTAAAGGTTATCGCAACCGCATCTAGAGAAGAAAGCAAGAAATGGGTGGAAGAATTGGGAGCAGATTACACCATAAATCACCACCAATCCTTGCTTCCACAAATACAAAAGTTCGGCTTCAATCATGTGGATTACGTTTTCTGCCTTAATAATACAGATCAGCATTGGGATGGTATGGGAGAAGTTATTGTACCACAAGGTAAGGTTTGCTCCATCGTAGAGAACCAAGAGCCTTTAGATCTAAATGTATTAAAAAATAAGAGTGTAACTTTTGTATGGGAATTCATGTTTACCCGTTCAATGTATCATACTGTAGATATGATTAAACAACATGAATTGTTAACAAAGTTAAGCGAGCTGATAGATGACGGAAAGATTCAAACAACCTTAAAAGAGACAATTTCTCCAATTAATGCGATTAACTTACGTAAAGCACATGAAATGGTAGAAACAGGGAAAATGATTGGTAAGGTTGTATTGGAGCAATTCTAATTTACTTTTACTTGAAAAATAATTTTACAAAGAAGCGAGTGTTCCAGTCATGATTGTAATAATAGCACGAATGCAGGTAGATCCCTCGCATATGAAGACTTTAAGGAGAAAGTTAACACTCTAATCAAAGCATCTCAAGCAGAAGAAGGGAATATTAGTTATTCTCTATATAAAGAGGTTAAGAAAAAGAATAGATTTGTTATGATTGAAAAATGGGACGGAGAAGAAGCTATTGAGCGACACAATAAATCTTCTCACCTAACTCAATTTATAGCTTATACAAAAAAAGTATTGTTGCAACCTTTAGATGTTGAAAAGTGCTATGCGATAGAATCCTTCTAGAAGGCGACATGTTGAGGGGGTGTCCATCACATTATAGAGGCCATTTCTCAAGCAATTTTTGAGAAGTGGTCTGTTTTTTTCTATGGAAATAAAAAAAGACCGTGTTAAACAAAGTAGTTTTTTGATACAAAGTTCCTATCCGAGATCAACCTTACGTGTTATAACATGATTGGTAGATCGGATATTATTCATCATTAAATCCCCTAAATCCAATCTCTATAATTGAAAAGTCCCGCTTCGTCCCCTTGACATCTGTTCAAAAGTAGTTATAATTAATTATATAAACGCTTACAAAAATAATATCTGTTTTTAGGATTGTTACTGATCAAGCAGGCAAAACCTAAGTTATTGAATAGTACATCGCCCAGACTTAGACGGGGGGAGTATGTTTTATTCAATAGCTTAGGTTTTTTTGTAAGATAAGAAAGTATAAATTTTGAGCAGATGTCTAGCTCCGAGCGCCCAGAAACTAGGCGACTTCACGAATTGCCCTACGATAAGTCATCATCGGTTCGTAAACTCACAGTGATTCCTTTATCTCAGTTAATTCGTTCCAGTCGCTACGTTTCGCTTTTCTTAATTACAAATGATTGAAAGCATTTTTCCTTTTGTCATAGTGCGGTAAAATAAGTTTAACGTCCAAAAATATTGAATAAAAGGATGTCTGATATGAAGATAAATAAAGTGCTAAATAATAATGTCGTCGTCACTACTAACCAACATGGTCAAGAAATGGTTGTTATGGGGAAAGGTTTAGCATTTCAGAAAAAAGTGGGACAAAACATTGATGAGGAAAAAATCGAGAAGCATTTTGCCTTACAGGATACGGGTACAAGTGAAAAATTAAATCAGCTATTACAAAATACCTCCGATAAATATTTGGATATTGCTTCTGAAATTTATGAATATGCGCGGTCTATTTTACCGTATAAGTTGAATGACTATTTATATATCGCATTAACAGATCATATCAGTTTTGCGATTACGAGAATGAAGGAAGGCATTCAGCTAAAAAACACATTGTTATTCGAGATCCGCAAATATTATAAAAAAGAATTTGAAATTGGTTTACACTCATTGGATATTATTGAAGATTATACTGGTATTAGAATGAATGAGGATGAAGCAGCCTCGATTGCTCTTCATTTAGTAAATAGTCAGTTATCTGGGGAAAACATGGAAATGGCTGTTCAAGTAACAGATGTTGTTAACAAGGTTTTAAATATCGTGAAATATCATTATAAAACAGAATTAGATGAAAACTCGATTAATTATGAACGATTTTTAACTCATTTACGTTTCTTTACAGTGCGATTTTTACGGAAAGAGAATATGGAAGAAACAATTGATGATTTCTTTTATGAGCAAGTACAAAATAAATATCATCATGCATACAAATGCACGGAAATAATAGCAACATTTTTAGAAAAGAATTATAGTTGGTTCCTAACCAAGGATGAAATGGTCTATTTAACGGTTCATATTCACCGTGTTACCTATCGACAAAAAGAGGACTAATTAAAAAAGGAAAACGTTTTAGAATTTTTATTGACATCTGCATGAGAAGATGATAGATTAAATGTAACAAAACCTATAGGAAAAGTAAGGAATGTTACCTTAATAGGGCATAACCTGAATGAATTGGATGCGCACAGCTATCACTATGCGTGTAGGATCCAATTCGTTCAGGTTTTTTATTTGCCTTAAGTAAAACCCTTACATGCAAAAAATGAAAGCTTTCATAAAACATCAAACAGAGAGGTGAAAGAGCTATGAAATATCAACAGTTAGCAAAAGATATTATTCAACATGTTGGTGGGAAAGAAAATGTTAACAGTGTCGTTCATTGTATAACACGACTCCGTTTTAAATTAAAAGATGAAAGTAAAGCGAATACAGAAGTATTAAATAAAATGGATGGTGTGGTGACCGTTCGTAAAAGTGGCGGTCAATATCAAGTCGTTATTGGAAATCATGTAGCAGATGTTTATAAAGCGGTCGTTGCTGAAGGTGGATTTGAAGCAAAAGGTGAAGTAGATCAAGACGAGGAAAAAGGCAATTTGTTGAATCGTTTTATCGATATGATCTCTGGTATTTTCACACCTATTCTTGCGGTATTAGTAGCATCTGGTGTGTTAAAAGGTTTTAATGCACTGTTTGTAGCAGTTGGCTTATTAGATGAACAAGATGGAACCTATCAAATTTTAAATGCAATTGGCGATGGACTATTCTACTTCTTACCAATCATTTTAGGTTATACCGCAATGAAAAAATTTGGTGGAACCCCGTTCTTAGGTATGGTTATCGCGATGGCATTAGTCTATCCGGATTTAGAAGGGATACCAGAATCAGGTGATCCGTTGTATATGTTATTTGCAGGAACGATGTTTGAATCACCAGTATATATTGAATTCCTTGGTATTCCGGTGATTTTAATGACGTACTCGATGTCGGTCATTCCGATTATTGTTGCAACATTCTTTGCAGCTAAATTAGAAACATTTTTTGCGAAAGTAGTTCCAAATGTCTTAAAGATGTTCCTAGTACCGTTGTTAACGATGCTCATTATTATACCATTAACTTTTATTATTATTGGTCCGATTGCAACTTGGGCGAGTCAATTATTAGGGGCAGCAAGTGTTGGTATCTATGAATTAAGCCCAATAGTTGCCGGTATATTTATTGGTGGTTTTTGGTTAGTGTTTGTTATGTTTGGTCTACATTGGGGTCTTGTACCAATCGCAATTAATAACTTTGCAACAATTGGCCAAGATCCGATTTTAGCATTGATTTTTGCACACTCATTTGCATTAGTAGGTGCCTTAACTGCTGTAATCATTAGAACGAGAAACCAAAAAACAAAAGCATTAACGCCACCAGCGATTGTTTCAGCGATATTTGGTGTAACAGAGCCAGGTATGTATGGGGTTGCTTTACCACTTAAATGGCCATTTGTTTTTACCGTAGTAGCTTCAGCTGTTGGTGGTGCCATATTGGGTGCGTTTGGCACACTTGGTTACAATATGGCAGGACTAGGTGTCTTCCAGATGCCAAGTTTCATTCATCCTGAAGAAGGATTGAATTTATCCTTTGTAGCTTCCATTATTGCGATGATTGTCGCAGCGATATTGGCTTTTGTTCTAACGTACTTCTTTGGAGGTATTGGAAAACAAGAAACAGAACCTGAAGTAACAGAAGAACCAACAGATTCTACTGAAAACGAAACAGAAGTGAAAAGTGAAGTCATTACCAGTCCTTTAACAGGAGAAATGAGAAAGTTAGAAGAAATTGATGATACTGCATTCGCATCTGGAGCTCTTGGAAAAGGGGTTGCCATTGAACCAACAGAAGGTAAATTAGTATCGCCAGTTTCAGGTACGATTTCTGCTTTATTCCCAACAAAGCATGCGATCGGTATTACTTCAGATAATGGTGCAGAAATCTTAATTCATGTTGGTTTAGATACCGTTCAACTGGAAGGAAGATATTTCGAAACATCCTTACAACAAGGAGAACGAATAGAGAAAGGTCAAGAACTGCTAACTTTTGATATAGATAAAATTCAAAAGGCTGGTTTTCAGATTACAACACCAGTAGTTGTAACGAATCATGACCAATATCAACTAAAAATAATCGAACAAGTAAATGTAACTTCAGAAAGTACTGTGCTTGAATTAACAACTAAATAAAGGGAAAGGAGCTGTCAAAGGCTCCTTTTTCACATAGTAATAGGGGGACTGAATGATGATAAATAAATTTCCAAAAAATTTTCTTTGGGGTGGTGCTGTAGCAGCGAACCAAGTAGAAGGTGCTTATTTAGAAGGCGGAAAAGGATTAACAACGGTTGATCTATTACCAACAGGAGAAAATCGTTTTCCGATGATGTTAGGGAAAGTGGAAAACTATACACCAAAAGAAAATGAATTCTATCCGTCTCATGAGGCGATTGATTTCTATCATCGCTATAAAGAAGACATTGCCCTTTTTGCAGAAATGGGCTTTAAGTCCTTTCGTCTATCTATTTCATGGGCACGCATTTTTCCAAATGGAGATGACGCAGAACCTAATGAAGCTGGATTACAATTTTACGATGATGTGTTTGATGAATTAAACAAATATGGTATTGAACCAGTGGTGACATTGGCTCATTTTGATGTGCCTGTTCATTTGGTAAAAGAATATGGCAGTTGGAAAAATAGAAAAGTAGTAGACTTTTTTGAGAAATATGCCAAAACCGTTTTTACTAGGTACAAAGATAAAGTGAAGTATTGGTTAACCTTTAATGAGATTAATATGTTGTTGCACTTACCGTATGTTGGGGCAGGTCTTATCTTTAAAGAAGGTGAAGACAAACAGCAAGTCATGTATCAAGCAGCTCATCATCAATTAGTTGCAAGTGCTTTAGCTGTTAAAGCAGGTCATGAGATCATTCCTGACGCACAAATCGGTTGTATGTTGGCAGCCGGTATGACGTATCCGTATTCTTGTAATCCGGATGATATCCAAAAAGCGATGGATCAAGATCGTGAATCGTTCTTCTTTATTGATGTGCAGTCTCGTGGTAAGTATCCAGGTTATGCGAAGCGCTTCTTTGCAGAAAATAATATTGAGCTTGAGATGGAAGCGGATGATGAAGCATTATTAAGCAAGTATACCGTCGATTATATTGGCTTTAGCTATTACAGTTCTCGTGCTACGAGTACAGATCCAGAAGTATTAAAAGATAAGACAGGTGGAAACGTATTTGATTCGATTACCAATCCATACTTAGAAGCTTCTGAATGGGGCTGGACAATTGACCCGAAAGGTTTCCGTATTACCGCTAACCAACTATATGATCGTTATCAAAAGCCATTATTTGTTGTAGAGAATGGTTTAGGTGCGATTGATCAATTGGATGAAGATAACGAAGTAAAAGATGATTATCGGATCGCTTATTTACGAGAGCATATCAAACAAATGGGGGAAGCACTGAAGGATGGTGTCGAAATCATTGGCTATACAAGTTGGGGACCAATTGATATCGTAAGTGCTTCAACAGGTGAAATGAAAAAACGTTATGGCTATATTTATGTAGACCGTGAAAATGAAGGAAAAGGAACGTTGAACAGAAGTAAGAAGCAAAGTTTTGATTGGTATAAGCAAGTGATTGAATCGAATGGAGAAAATCTAGATTAAGGAGGCAACATAATGACTAATAAAACCTATTCATTCCCTGGAAATTTCCTGTGGGGTGGTGCAACCGCAGCTAATCAAATTGAAGGCGGCTTTCATGAAGGTAATAAAGGGTTGAATATTGCAGATGTCCTACCAGGTGGGAAAGGACGTTTAAATATTTTGAAAGAACCAGGTTTTAATTTTGAAATCGATAAAGAAAAATATACGTATCCTAACCATGAAGCAATCGACTTTTACCATCGCTACAAAGAAGATATTGCGTTATTTGCTGAAATGGGTTTTAAAGTATTCCGTATGTCCATTGCTTGGACTCGAATTTTTCCAAAAGGCGATGAAAAAGAACCAAATGAAGAAGGTCTTGCTTTCTATGATCGTGTATTTGATGAATTACACAAGCACGGGATTGAACCGGTTGTAACGATTTCGCACTATGAGATGCCAGTAAATTTAGTGAAGAATTATGGTGGTTGGAGAAGTCGTGAGGTGGTAACTTTCTTCGAGCGTTATGTACAAGCAATTTTTAATCGATATAAAGATAAAGTGAAATATTGGATGACCTTTAATGAGATCAATAGTGGGTTAGTGATGCCAATTATGGGCTTAGGTTTTTCTATTGAAAAGGAGGAAGATAAATATACACCGACATTCCAAGCATTTCACCATCAATTTGTCGCAAGTAGTTTGGCGGTGAAAGCTTGTCATGAGATTATTCCAGATGCAAAAATTGGTTGTATGATTATTTATGCGCCTGTATATTCTTTTGACTCCAATCCTGAAAATGTGATGTACGCCTTAGAAGAAGAACGCCTGTTTAATTATTATTGTGCAGACGTGCAAGTTCGCGGTGAATACCCGGCATTTATGAAGCGTTACTTTAAAGAAAATAATATTGAATTAGATATGAGAGAAGGCGATTTAGAATTAATCAAAGAGAATACTGTCGATTATATTGGCTTTAGTTATTACATGTCTCGCACCGAAAAATTAGATAAATCAGATCAAGCGGGTGCGGACGGTAATATTATGTCTGGTGTTCGTAATCCTTTCTTGAAAGCGAGTGACTGGGGCTGGGAAATCGACCCGATCGGTTTACGAATTTCCTTAAATCAGTTATATGATCGTTATCGCATACCGCTGTTTGTTGTGGAAAATGGTTTAGGTGCCTATGACAAAGTAGAAGAAGATGGTTCGATTCAAGATGATTATCGTATTGAATACTTGCGTGATCACATCGCTGCGATGGGTGAAGCTATCGAAGACGGTGTCGATCTAATGGGTTACACAGCTTGGGGTTGCATTGACTTAGTAAGTGCCTCAACCGGTGAAATGTCTAAACGTTATGGGTTTATCTATGTCGATAAAGATGATGAAGGGAGTGGAACATTAGATAGAAGTCGTAAAAAATCATTCTATTGGTATCAAGACGTGATTAAGAGTAATGGGGCAAATTTATAAAGAGCGAAAGGCACCCTTAAAGGACAAGGGTGTCTTTTTCTTAAGGATAGAATGTATAACTTTAGGGGATGAATATAGTTTTAATTTAAGTACCAAAAATTAAACGCACGAAGTCAAAATGGTACTTAAAACAGGTTTTAGTACCAAAATGAACCTTCCTGAACACTAAATTGGTACTAAATCATAAAACTCTGATCAAATTCCTATTTGATACTTCGAGTGCGTGCGTATCTCTAAGAAGATGCAGTTTTTACTCGCTATTCATTTGGGGAAATGGTTTATCCAAGGAATAGAAACAAGAATCCCTGGAAGCGAAGCACTTATCAAAGGAAGAGCTTACGCTGCTCCTTGGAAAAAGCTCTCGCTTCCTTGGATAAACGGTTATAAACAGAACTCGCAAGAAGAGCACAACAGTATAAGAAGCAAAGTTATTGCCCCTCTTCTAAGTCTTTAATACGCATTTCGACATCGCGTTTTGAATTGTCATCTGCAAGTTCTAGCGCTTTTTCATATAAAGTTCGTGCTCGTTCATGGTCAAAATAATTATTCCCAAACCACTTCGTGTAAAGGTCTCCCCACCTAATATAGATCCAGACTTTATCAAATATTTCATAATCTTCAAGCACTAACTGTTCAAAAAGTTGATTAGCTTCTTCCATTTTATCTATTAAAAATAAGGACTCCGCAGCAGCAGTTCCCATATTCATCATGGTAAGGGAGTTAGATTGTGGGAAGTGTTTGCGAAATTCGGTAGCCAATTGATATCGCATCTCTATATAACGACTATTATCTTGGCTTGTGTTTTCCAACAACATTTCAAAGTCTTGAACCCAATTAAAAAAGCTTTGCATCATATCGGTACTTGTGAGTCTATCGAGTTGTTCAATAGATTCAACTTGTCTGGGTACAAGCCATTTAAGTATACTGCGCCAAAGTTTCCACCAGAGGTCACTTGCTTGTTCATCTTGTTGGGCTTCGATTAAATCATAGCCGTCTTGCATCATTTCATTTAGATCGCTAACCAAAATGTGATCAGGAGCAATTCGTTTGGCTAATACTGCAATTGCAGGATAAATAAAATCTATATCGGAATTTGATTCAACTACATTACTGCTTGCTTCCCATTTGCTAGATAATTCATCCCCTGATTTTTGGGCTTTAATTTCCTTTGCAAAGGACTGTTCATCACGATCAATACCTAGTTCTCTTAATTTTGCAAAAATCGAGTCAGTAGTCATCTTATCGACTTTTTCTGGTGTCCAACTTTCTTTAGTCTTTTGGGGTTTGAAATCAACTATTTCTCTGTCAATACAACACTTTTTATACTTTTTTCCACTTCCACAAGGACAAGGATCATTTCTTCCGATTTTCATTAAAATCCTCCTAGCTTTTGAATGAATGGTATTATACTAAAAAGTTTTTTGTACTGATATTATAACAACCAATCTATTAATTTATCTACCAAACTAGTCAAGTTATCTTCTTAGGTTATTGGTGGGAACCGAGGTATAATGCCATGTCCTTTTTGGTGAAAAAATGATAAGTGGAGATTATCTTATAATATCCTCAAGTATATTTGGATTAGGTAAAAAGATTATAACTCCTTTTGATAAATATATATAGTAATTAATCTGATTAGAATATCCTAATTGATTAATAAATTTATTTTTTTAATAGATATTTATTGAGTAAGTTATATATTTATAGTAATCTTATTGATGAATGATTTTGTAAGCGATTTATAAATGTGTGACAAATAAAGGAGGGATGGCTGATTTAACATAGGTTAACCAAAAAGTGAAGAATAGCTACTAACAGAAATCATAAATTATCTTCATGCATTTAACTGAATGTTAGTAGTTCGCCAAAAGTGCCCAGACTTTAATTAAATTCGAAAAAATGACTACGCTTACAAGCGAGTTGACGGAAGGGGAAAACAATAGTGATAAGTTTTGTGAAAAAAATATCAATGGTTGGTCTCTTATTGATGATCATCATACCGACAACCGTTCTTGGTGATGAGCAAGATGATTCCGAATCAATAGAGTTTGACCGTGCTTCTGTACATGATCCATCTATTATTAAAGCTGACGATGGTACTTATTATGTGTTTGGTTCACATATTGCGGTTGCTAAATCAAATGATTTAAGTAACTGGAATTCTTTAGTCGATCGAGAATATCAAACCCCTGAGAATAATCCTATTTATGGTGACTTATCTTCTAATCTAGCAGAGTCATTTGAATGGGCTGGGGAAGATGATGCTGATAGTGCAGGGGGCTATGCTGTATGGGCACCAGATATCTTCTGGAACAAAGACTATGTTTGGGAAGATGGTTCAACCGGTGCTTATATGCTCTATTATAGTGTTTCTTCTACCTATATCCGCTCAGCTATCGGTATAGCAGTATCAAAAGATATTGAAGGTCCATATGAATATACGGACACTATCATTTATTCTGGTTTTACGAATTACGAAAGCTATGACAACAATAGTGATGTGAATAAACATTGGGAAAATACTAATCTCTCTGAGCTTATTGACGAGGGAATTATTGATGAAGTCAATCCAGACTATTTTACTGAAGATGGTGACTTCAACAATGCGCTTTATACCAATGCGATCGATGCGAATATTCTCTATGATGAGAATGGCGACTTGTATATGACGTATGGTTCATGGTCTGGTGGAACGTTTATTTTAGAATTGGATAAAGAAACAGGTACACCGATTTATCCTGGTGAAGATAAAGTAACTGAAGATGGTAGAATGATTGATAGATACTATGGTACGAAGATTGCTGGTGGATATGGAAGATCAGGTGAGGGGACTTATGCGGTTTATGATGAGGAAACGGGCTATTATTACCTCTATATTACTTATGGTGGACTAGCTTCTGATGGTGGCTATCAAATGCGACAGTTCAGATCAGAAAGTATTGACGGTCCTTATGTAGATGCGGCCGGAAATGAAGCCGTTTTTCCTGAAAGCTTTGATATCGGGGTAGGTAATTTCCCTGGTAATGATGACCATAAAGAAATTGGTAATAAAATGATGGGGAACTTCCTATTTAAGAGAGATTTTGGTGAAGAAGGTTCAGGAATCGGTACAGGATATATGGCGCCGGGTCACAATTCTTATTTAATTGATGATGAACTTGGAAAAGAGTTTATTGTGACACATACACGTTTTCCTCAAGAAGGAGAAATGCACCAAGTTCGAGTACACCAAACATTTAAAAATAGTAATGACTGGCCAGTACCAACACCATATCACTATGCTGGCGAGGAAGTTGAAGCGATTTCAGAATCAGACGTAGTTGGTGACTATAAATATTTGAACCATGGTAAGGAAATTACGGGTGAGTTAACAGAATCAACTTGGGTCAAATTAAATGAAGACAAGACTGTCACAGGTGCTGTTACAGGTACATGGGAGCTCTATGATGATTATAGAGTTGAATTGACAGTTGATGACGAAACATACGATGGCGTGTTCATTCGTCAATATGATCCGACATCTGAGGAATGGGTTATGACGTTTAGTGCGATGTCTGGTGAAGGTGTTGTGATCTGGGGAAGTCATGTAGAAAGTAAAGACGATCAAGAAGTTGTAAATGGTATAAAACAAGAATTAAGTGAAAGTCTTCCAGAGCGAGCAATTTCAGATCTAAGTTTACCGACATTGGCAACACAAGGAACAGAAATCACATGGGAATCTTCTAATCCTGATGTTATATCAACGGAAGGAGCGGTAAATAGACCAGTATTTGGTTCTGGTGATGCCGAGGTAGATTTAACCGCGACGATCACATTAGGAGAGGTTACAGAAACGCTAACTGCAACGGTAACTGTTCCGGAAAAAGAGGAAGGTGGCTTATCAGCCTTTTATGATTTCAATGGTGGCTTATCAGATAGCTCTGGTAAGCAAGAAGATGCTACGGTTACTGGTGATCGTATTCATAATACAGGTGGAGAGATTACCTTTACGGACGGTATCGTTGGTCAGGCGGCACAATTCGATGGTGAATCAGGATTGAAGTTGGCCAATGGTTTAATTGCTAGTGATCAATATTCTATTTCTCTATGGATGAAGCCAGAGGAAATAACAGAGTTTACCACAACGTTTTTCGGTGCTAGAACAGAAAATAATTGGATCAGCCTTGTACCAAATGCACAGGGCGTTACCAAAGTATGGTCCCATAATGGCGATGATTGGTATGATGCAGTATCCGATTCGATTATCCCGGCAGGTGAGTGGACACACTTTGCTTTTACTGTAAATGAAGGAGAAGCAAAAGTATATATTAATGGGGAAGAGAAGTTCTCGGATGCCAATTTCCCTAATGTCTTTACTACTGTAGATGCACAATTTAGCTTAGGCGTGAACTTTTGGGATACTCCATTTAAAGGTTTAATGGATGAAGTTCGTGTGTATGATGGATTAGTACTTCAAGCAGAAGAAGTGCAGGCTCTTTATGAAAACCCTGAAACAGATGAAGGTGATGAATCACCTGACAATGAAGATGAAAATGAAGAAAATGGCCAGGAAACTGAAGACACGGTTATAAGTAAAGTAGCTGATTTAGAGAAGGTAAATAATGTTTATCAAACGAGTGTAGACACTAAGAAAACGATTATCAAAAAAGAAGTGGTGGATCAGCTAGATGAAACAGCTTATCTTGTACTACAAATGGATAACGTTCAGGTGAAAATCCCGGTATCCATTCTGAAAGGTAAAGAGGATATTGTATTTGAATTAGGAGAGGTTTCGGATAAGATTAAGTCGAAAAATGAAAATGCGGTAAGTGATTTGTATGATTTCTCCTTAACATCTAATGGTGAAGATATTAGCTTTAATTCACCAGTAACATTAATATTTAACGTCGACGCAGAAAAAGTTACCAATTGGGGTAACTTAAGAGTTGTCTATGTTGATGAGAATGGTGAACAAAAAGAAGAAATTATACCTGAAAGTGTAGACAGTTCAACTGCTGAAGTGGTAGCAGATGTATCTCACTTCAGTATCTATGGCGTATTTGAAATAGCAGATGATGGAACAAGTGGCGATGGTTCCTCAGGAGATGAAAATGGAACAGGTAGCGATGACCCATCAGACAATGAAGGTGGAACAGAAGAAGATGGTTCAACAGAAAATGACGGTGAAACAGACGATGGTAATTCATCAGGCAATGATGATCAAAAAGAAGGCGATGGAGAAACCTTACCAGACACTGCTACAAATCAATATAATTGGTTGGCACTAGGGCTATTATTAATGGCCATAGGTGTAGGTGTGTTCTTAACAGTACGAGAAAGAAAAAATGCAGCTAATTAAATGTATGGTAGGAACCCTTGGCTAAGTAGTCAGGGGTTCTTTTTCTCTACCACAATGAATTAGTTGATTCGTTTAGTTTAGAACCGCAAAAAAAAAACAGGAAGAATTCTCGCCTCTTCCTTAGTACGCTTAATATAGAAGAAGCGTTCTTCGCTGAACCTAAATAATCATTTTTAATGTAACCACATTCTTCGTGAGGATGTGGTTTCTTACATAGTTCAAAAATAGTTAAGGAATTTTAAATATATTATTTAAGAAAAAGCACTAGTAGAATAGGATATGCTCCCATTTTTCATAGGTAGAAAATCTTGTGGTTTTGAATTAAAAGGGGAGTTTCATTAAGGCCACAATAAACGATGTATCCAATGATCATCTTTACGCTGATATTGTACCCTCCTATGTTTCCGTTCTGGATCCCCTTGCCAGAATTCAACTTCGTCTGCATAGACTACGTATAACTTCCACGTGGAACTTACAGTATCGGGTGCTTCTTTTACCAATTCCTTTGTTTTTAATAAAGCTTCATCTAAATTCTCACGTTGCATCAATTCCTTACTCTGGTGTCCAATCAAAGCCAGTGCTCTGGCTCCACTCGACCTTTCTAAGAAATCATTTGAGTTTGTTTCTGGTGGCATTTCAGTGGCTACTCCACGTATCCGAACCTGTCTGCCAATTTCGGCCCAATAAAATGTTAAAGCAACTTTTGGGTTAAATTTTAATTGTTCCCCTTTTCTACTTGTGGTTGATGTTGCAAAGTACCATCCATTGTTTATTACATCTTTTAGAATTAATACTCTGGCGTCTGGGGCTCCTGCCTTGTCAACAGTGGATAATGTCATTGCATGAGGTTCATGAATACCTTTCTCAATCGCAACATATAACCATTCCACGAACAAATCTGACGGGTAGTCCGGTAAATCTTTTGTGTGAAAATCCGGAAAAGGACCGGTTAAAGATTTTAAGTTTCTTAATAAATCCTTTGTTTGTTGCATGATCCTGCTCCTTTCTTACTGAATACTAGGCTCTTATATATTAATATAAAGGAGATTATTTAATAAATCTAATATATAATTATATTTAAATTATAAATAATATTTATGATAGGAGGCGGAACGTTGAATCTGCACGCATTGCGAATTTTTACACAAATAGCAAAATTAGGAAGTGTTACACATGCAGCAGAAAGTCTCTTAGTTAGCCAACCTGCTGTGACAATACAACTCCGTAAATTAGAACAAGAAATGGGAATGAAGTTGGTTACTTCTAAAGGACGCTCCATACAATTGACAGAGGCGGGTGAGTTACTTGCCACTCATTCAAAACGTCTCTTTGCACTCGAAGCCGAAATCGAAACAAAGATGAATGATTTTTTAACAGGCAAACGTGGAAGTTTACGTATATGTTCAACCCAACTACCTGCGAGTACAGTAGTACCACATTGGATTGTAAAGTTTAAGCAAAAATACCCCCTGGTAGATGTTCAACTTTATAAAGGAAACACTGATTGGACCTTTCAACAGCTGCTAGACTATTCAGTACATGTAGCTTTTGTTTATAGTGAACAGCAGGGAGAAAGTGTTGAATCACACACGCTTCTCGACGATGAGCTTATTTTTATTGTCCCAGAAGACCATCGATTAGCTGGAATAGAAGTTTCACTCGAGGAGCTTTTGAAAGAACCGTTTATCTTACGTGAAAAAGGAAGTGCCACAAGAAGAAATGTTATGAAATTATGTGAAGCAGTTAATCTCAAGGAGCCGGAATCCGTCCTTCAAATCGAGGGAATGAGAGAGTCTATTGAAGCTGTAAAAGCTGGCTACGGTGTTGCGCTAGTTTCTGCACTTGCAGTGAAGAATGACCTGCACAACGGTAGCCTTGCCAGAGTTTTTGTCAAAGATGTTTTTATTAAGCATCCGATAAGACTTTGTACGAGAAGTAATGAAGAACATTTAACGACCACAGCCAACTTTATTTCACTAATAAAAGATGAGTTAGTAAAGACCTAGCTGAAACAGAATCATCAATATTATTTTTATGCTGAAAAGCCTTTATACTATTCATACTTACAAAAGGAAGGGCGAAACTATCAAAATAAACAGTATCAATCTTTGTTTGAACTTGCTGAGATGTTACAGAATTAGAGTACAGCTATGAATGCTATTATTCTGAAAGGTGTTCGATCTCTTATTCAAAACAGGCGCATATCCAGAATGGATATGCGCCTGTTTTGAATAAGTAGAAAATCTAAATAAACATTTTGACCTTAATGGGATAATTCTTTTGTTAAAGAATTATCCCCAAGATTCCCAGTAATTTGATAATGAGGGATACAATTTTTCCTTGTGTAGAGAATGTGCCACTTTTCTATTCTGCTTGAAGGCATTATACCTTCTGTAAAGAGGGTGAGATTTATTCTTTATCCTGCTTTTTATCCAAAATAGATCGCAACTCTTTAATATCATCCTCGGACAAGTCCTCATCCTGAATAAATTGAACGAGCATCGATTTTAAAGTACCATCATAGAATCGTTTGACAAAAGACTCTGTTTTGGCGCGCTGGCATTCGTTCTGAGAATAAAGCGGATAGAATGTATAGACACGCTGATCCTTGTTAACACCGATGACTTCTTTTTTAGAGAGGCGATCTAACAGGGTGCGTACGGTTTTTGGCTTCCAGTTCGTTTCTGCCGGCAAGGACGAAATGATTTCATTTGCAGTTTGCGGTGCTTTTTGCCAAAGCACTTTCAATACTTCCCATTCAGACTCTGAAATAGTGGGTATTTTATTCGTCACTTGTAATCCCTGCCTTTGCTTTTTTAATAAATTCCTTTTTCTTCTAAGATGGATTTGGTAATATCAGCAGCTATACTGCCTTGAGCATGATGGTCGTTTTCGATATTGGTTGCAAAGAAATAGGTGTTGCTTTTCGTTTCCACATATCCTATGAACCAGCCGTTTACATTTTTATCATTGACTGTTCCTGTACCGGTTTTTCCATAGAGTGTTACATTGTCTTTCATCTCGAGCTTGATGGCATCTTTTATTAATTCAACGTTCTTCTCATTAAATCCAAATTGGTTAGTATAAAAGTCTTTAAGTGTCTGAACCTGTTCTATAGGTGAGATTTTTAAAGAAGATTCTAGCCAATAGTCTTCTATTCCACCAGACACATTTTGATTTCCGTAGTGTATTTTTTCAAAATTTGCTTTGATTCTTTCTTTTCCTATTTTTTGGTCTAGCTTTTGATAGTACCAAGTTACGGAATTCTCCATTGCAGTAAATAAATTTTGATTTTGGTTCCAGGCTTCGTGTGGGTAAGTTTTTTCATCCCATTCCATAGAGGTGTGCTGTGGTGTAATCACACCAGATTCCAAAGCGAATAACGCGCTGTATACTTTATACGTGGAATTCGGTGAAACTCGTAACACACTTTTGTCTTTATTATAGATAAGGTATTGTGCTTTCTGCAAATCATAGAGTACAAAGCTACCATCATATCCACTGAAAAATGTGCTTAAATCCTCATACACGGTCTGCTTATTATCAAAATTGATCCGATCCTCACCATAAGGCATTGCAGAAACAACTGGTACTTGACACACGACAATGCCCGCCAACAGTATAAAAATTACGATGCTTTTTAGTTTTAAAAGCTTTGATTCTGTTGTGAAAGTTGCAATCCCTTCAATCCTTCTTTTTAATTGCTTTTTGGGGCTAGTGAGCTGGCTAGCGATCGCGAACTTACCTTGAAGAAAGGATTTGTCAGCGAACTTTATGATTGTGTTACCGTATGTTGCATAATGATCTTGACCGAGCATTTTTAAAACGGCGCTGTCACAGGCGATTTCACGGTCTATCCGCATTTCCCTGAAGCCAATCCAGATCAATGGGTTATACCAGTACAAGATCTGGAACAGGACAACTAAGTAGTTCGTAATAATGTCTTTGTTTTTATAGTGATTTAATTCATGCAGCAAAATGTTTTTGAAATCTTCCTTGGACAGCCATGCTTCAGCATCATGCGGCAGAATAATGTAGGTTTTGAAAATACCGAATGTTATTGGCGACTTAATAAGCGGTGAATTCACTAACACAAGTTTCTGTGAAATATGGAGTCTTTGTTGGCACTGTTCGAATAATCTCTGAATCTCTGGATTTTCTATGATGCTTGTGGATTTTTTTATTCGTTGCAGTTTCATCCATGCCTGAATCGTTAAAACAATCATTACCAGCATACCCGTCATCCATATAATGGTGAAGAGTTGGTTTAATAATGTCAGGTCAAACCGGTTGACAGAAATGGATAAATCTTTCATCCAATTTCCTCCACTATCTGTTACGAGATTTGCTGTTGAGGTATTGGACGAGGACAAAATGCTGCTTTGGTTCCCATTCCAAGTTAGCTTGGTTCCAACATCCAATAAATCTGTTGGAAGCAATGGCATGGTTAATGCAATCAGTAAAATGAACCATAAATTGTATTGCCATTTGGATGATAATTGGTTCTTAAATATCTTTCGGATCAGCATGATAACAATGACCACGAAAGAAGATAAAAACATGCTTACAGCTAAGTGGAGGACCGACATCTTATTTCATCTCCTTAAACGCGAAGTTGTTTAACTAAGTATCTTAATTATACCATTAGGTCAATAGCTATTTGATTAATGAGTTCCTAATAACAACGTTGGATGAGACGAATACTCCATTGGTGCCAACTATTAGAGTTCACGTACAAATTTGGATAGAAAAAGTCGAGCAAAATTCGAGTCACACATGTCAGTTTTGCTAGACATGTGTGCTCTTATTTTAAAGCATCGAATATGATTCCAGCAGCCTTTGCAACTAACTCATCATCATATTCTGCATCCTTAGTATCATGACGGGACATCACTGCAATAATGATTGGTTCTCTGTCACGTGGCCAAACAATGCCAATGTCATTTCTTGTGCCGTAACTTGCAGCCCCACTTTTGTCTCCGACGATCCATTCTTCAGGTAGGCCAGCACGTATTAGTGTATCGCCTGTTGCATTACCTTTCATCCAATCGATAAGCAACTCGCGCTTATCATTAGGGAGGAAATCTTCAAGCGCGATTTTCTTCAGATTGGTAGCCAAAACTTTCGGTGTGCTGGTATCACTTTTATTCCCTGGTATGAATTCATTCAATTCGGTTTCGTATCGTTCGGGTTCTGTAACGTCATCACCGAGGTCTCGTAGTAAGGCTTGCCCAAATTCCTCAGGACCACCTAAGGCCTCAAGTAATAGATTTCCAGCGGTGTTGTCACTTTTTCTAATAGCTGCCTCACTAATTTCTAACAGTGTCATTCCGGTATCCACATGGTTCTCGGTAACCGGAGAATAAGTAACCAAGTCATCCTTACTGTAGGTAACAGCTTTTTCAAGATCTTTGATTTCATTTTGCTTAAGCAAAATAGCTGCTGCTAGTACTTTAAAAGTGGATGCATAGGCGAAACGCTCATCGGGATTGTATTCAACGATTTGATTCTTACCCGTATCGATTGCATAGACGCCGAGTTGGGCTTCAAATTCATCCTCGAGCTGGGCAAACTCTTCATCTTTATTGATGGTTTGCTCGGTGTCGCTTTTATTGTCGGTTGATGTATTTGTTTTATTGTCAGCATTTGTGCATGTGGTGAGTATAGTTAGAGCTAACAATACTATGTAACATAAATACTTGACCATATTGGATTGGTAATTGGTTTTTCTCATATGATACCTTCTTTCCTTTAGAATAAATTTCATATATTGATCTTCTCCATTATTAGTCTTTAATTGTAAGTATGTATTCCACCTTTCCATTATAAAGATTACAACTGTAGTACAATATTACATCTGTAATCTATAAAAAGTCAACCTTAAAAATGATGAAAAAAGAACAACAGCTCATTGATTAGCTGTTGTTAATCTGCTTAGTAATGTATTTTACTTTTTAACTTGATAATGTAATTCAATAAATTGATTAAATTGCTTCGTTCCTTTCAAGGAAAGCTCTAAATGGTGATTTCCTTCTTTAAACAAAGAGATGCCATTACCTATTATAGTTGGTGCAAATGTTATAATAAATTCATCAACTAACCCTGCTTTAATGCAGGAGTTTAACAGTTCATCTCCACCAACGATCCAAATGTTTTTGCCATGTTGGCTTTTAGTTTTTTGACAAAATTAGTTATATCATCACTAATAAATTTTGCATTTTCAGTATCTTCAATAGAAGACCTTGTAAACACATAACATTCTTTGTTTGTATATGGGGAACTCCTCTAAATCTAGTTTCATTACCCGATCGTATGTTTTTTTACCAATTAAAACCGTATCTACCGTCTCATAGAACTCCGAAAAGCCGTTATCACCTTCATCTTCTACTTTAAATAACCACTCTAGAGACTCAGCTTTTTGTAGCAATGTCCCCATTTAAACTCGATGCAATGAATAATATTAAGTTACGTCTTTTACTCATAATTTTCCCTCTTTCCATATTTGCGTATTGTCAAAGTTTTTCTTATTAAAATAGCTTTTTAG
>NZ_WJID01000160.1:0-557 GCF_010994055.1 Gracilibacillus thailandensis
GCATCTTGGCGGTTTAATGCTTGGATTTGTGATATGGCGTGATTTAAATCTTTTGCGATAAATAATTGTTCCTCAGGATAGCCTTTTTCACGAAGTCCATCCTGAATAGGTTTTGTTTGTTTTTCACCTACTAAAATCACATAGTCACACGCATCACTCGCATATTCACCAAATGCTTTATTATATTGATATTCCTTATCACCTAATTCTACCATACCTGGTGTCACTAATACTTTAAATCCTTCCATCGAAGAAAGTACCTCTAAAGCCATTCGAGAACCAGTTGGATTCGAGTTAAAACTGTCATCAATTACCGTTAAATTACCGAATCCTTTCTTTATTTCCATTCTGTGTTTTACTGCCTGTATCTTTTTCACACCCATTTGCAGTTTGGCTAGAGGTACTCCCATTTCCCACGCCACACTGATCGCAGCCAAAATATTATATACATTATGCTTACCTAATAATTTGGTTTCAAAATCTGCATCTAATGTGCCTGCTTTGTTTGTTACCCTAAAAGTAGTACCTTTTTGGTGAAAACGAATAGCAGAAGCTAG
>NZ_WJID01000161.1:0-536 GCF_010994055.1 Gracilibacillus thailandensis
ATTTTTGTGTTAAAACTATTCGGTGTTTTTAATGTATTAAAATGTGATGACAAAATCGTATCTAAAATAAACTTGGTACTTGTTTTACCAAAACTACCGGTAATTCCGATTGTTTCGGTATTTTTGGCACTGTTGATCATTCGTTTTGCATCTTGATAATAATACTCTTTAATTCTATTCTCTATCGGTTTGTTAATAAAGTTTGCTAATAAAACAATAACATATGTGAAGATCGAACCTAGTACCATCACTAACCCAGCATAGCTTAACGGGTAATCATTCCAAATAAAATGCAAGCTAGTTGCGAATAAGAAAAGATAAATAATCGCAATAGTCGTAATCAGACGTTTGACACGCGCGGTAACAGCTAATTTTTTCTTTTCTTGTTTCGTTCTCGGCACGAATAGACCTAGCAATGCGATCACGAATATGAGCCAATTCCACTCCAAAAATAATAGTAGGGCGAAAATAAGTGCTAACCACTCATGAATAGGTACAACTTTTGACCAATGCTCTGTCATCCAACGCCATAATCG
>NZ_WJID01000162.1:0-316 GCF_010994055.1 Gracilibacillus thailandensis
CCCACGGAAAGACCAGCTATGGAAAGTCAACCATAAAGAGTTATTTTAAAAAAATTATTTTTTATTTAAAAAAAGGCATGCGAAAATACACCTCCAGCGAGAGGTGTTTCGAAGGAAAGTATGTTCGATTCCCACTTACTTAACGTGTGGTTCATACGGCTTGTTATCTCGTAGTATGGCAAAAATAATATGTGTTAGCTTTCTAGCTACCGCTCCAACTGCTACGTAATGTCCTTTTCCTTTATCTTTTAATTTATTGTAAAACTGCGATAATGCCGGATCACTCTGGCTTGCTGAAAAGGCGGCCCACCAAATA